>JAZRPU010000149.1:0-9716 GCA_045649365.1 Eubacteriales bacterium
CTTACTTTGATTTGCTCATCTCCGTTATCTCCACAGCTTATTTCGTGAGCCTTTTTGGTAATTCCAATCGATGCAAGATGTTCAGCCATAATATGTCGCTTGCACGGAAATTCGAGAAATAAGGTATTGCCGTTTTTTTCAATTATTGCGTTTAACATTTTTGTGTTTCCTTTCTACATAAAAATAATTTACATTAAAAAATTTGGAGTAGTATTTGGAATAATAACTTTAATATACTTAATGTTAAATTTAATGCAACACAAAAAATTAACATTTTATAAAAGCAAAAAAGGGCATATTTGATGTAAAATTTCAATCAAATATGCCCCTGAAATTGTTATGATTTGGTTCAAATCCCCCCCAATGGGTGAAAAATGGTTTTTGCATCTTTTGGTTTTCATTGTTTTTTTGAGCACAAAAAAACCCAGAAACCTGCATGGTTACTGGGTTTTTTGGCTGTGCATCTTTTTTGGCACCGCTTCTTGGTTGCGGAGGAAGGATTTGAACCAACGACCTCCGGGTTATGAGCCCGACGAGCTACCAGGCTGCTCTACTCCGCGATATATTAAATTGCTGCTTTAAGGGGTTCACTCCGTACCGCTTAAATAAGATGGTGCCGGAAACCGGGCTCGAACCGGTACGAGGGTTAAGCCTCACGGGATTTTAAGTCCCGGGCGTCTGCCAATTCCGCCACTCCGGCACAAATCCCTTACAGCAGAGTTATTCTACCACAAAAAAATACATTTGTCAATACCTTTTTTTGTTTTTTTGAAAATTAGCTTTTTTATCCTATTTAAAGTCCTTTATTTCACTTTATTAATTTTTACTTTACCGCCGACCTTAATGATCGGCGGTAAGGTTCATAAATAACGCTTAATATAGTTCAGATATTGCCTGTAACCGTCAAAGTAGACGTTCCGGGAGTAACAGTCCATTCGCCCGTAGATACGTTTTGTTCAAACGTTGCAGCAGGAACAGTAATTGCACCCGCAACAGTTGTGAACAATCCGGTAGAAGGGTCATAGGTGTAATTTTCAGGAGAAGTCCACGTTGTACCGTTATAAGTTACAGTAACACTTTCAAACGCAGGGTCAAAGATATCGGTTATAACAATATTATCCTCTGCAGTAGCAGGTGTATTTCCAGAATTAGAAATCACAAACGTATATGTGAGAGGATCGTTTTCAGTTATAGTCGATGGGGAGATTGACTTAGAAATTCCAAGGGACGGAGTTGATGAAGCGGTAACCGTTTCCGAAGCTGTAACGGGAGTAAGTCCCGCTCCGCTTACGGTTACTGTATTTTCAACAATTCCCGTTCCAAAAGGAGAAGCAAACTCGTTTGCAGAAGCTGTATATGCTATTGTAACAACGCTGTCGGCAGGGAGTCTAATCGGGGTAATAACAAGACCGTCTTCCGCTGTAACCGTTGGTGTGGCTTGTAAAACACCATCTATGAAGTATTTAACAGAGCCATCAACATAAGTTAAAGGCTGAAGAGTCGTTGTATTGAAGGCGTATCCGCCCAAATCGTCGGTAACAGTCAAATCCGTATAAGATACGCCGCCCGAATTTATAATATTGACAATGTAAGTTATTTCAGAGCCTTGAGAATACTCATCAACAACAGCTGTTTTAGTTGCAGACAAAGCTTCAATCAGCTCGCCCGTAGTTACGTTTGAATTAACCGTTCCTCCGCTGTATGAAAGCGTAGCTTGGTTATAAAAAGCAGCCATAATTATTTTCCTTTCTTATTTTATTTACACGGGAAAAGCCCCGTTACCATTATAATATGAAAGAAAAACAAAAAGGTGATTTTATTTTTTCATCATTTCAGTTACAAATTCATAAGGAACCGCAAGATTCCCCATTCCAACGCCTAAAGATATCAACGGTTTATTCGAGCCATGAAAATCACTTCCACCGCTTTGCTTTATTCCTGTTTTTTCAGCAATTTCAACAGCTTTTTTCGTTGTTTCCTCATCATAAGTGGAATAATGAGTTTCAATCCCACAAAGCCCTATAGACTTCATTTCTGATATAAATTCCAAAAGCTCATCTTCTGTCAAATCCAAAAACGGATGAGCCAAAACAGGAACTGCACCTATATTTTTTAAAAACTCAATAGCTTCAGAAGATTTAAGGCGAGGTGCGGGTTTATAATATTTACCTTTAGCAGAAAGCAATCCGTCAAATGCTTCTTTTATTGTCTTTATATATCCCATTTTCAACATCTCTTCTGCTATATGAACTCTATTTACGTTATCCAACGATGCATTTGCCCTTACTTTTTCATAGCTTATCAGATATCCGTCTTCATTCAATCGTTTTACGGTATCCATATTACTTTGAGCTTTAGCATCAAGATATTTTTTCAAAAGCTCTGTTACAGTATCAAAAGCAGAAACAGGTATAAAAAGCCCTAAAATGTGAAGCTCTTTTTCCTTATACTCCGTGGAAAGCTCTATGGCAGGAATTGCAAGAATGTTTTTACCGTCAGCGGCTTTCAAAAACTCCTCCAAACCCGAAACAGTATTATGGTCAGTCAAAGCTATAGCGGATATCCCCTTCTCTATAGCTTCATCGATTAATTGCTTCGGGGTATATTTCCCATCAGAAAAAACAGAATGGGTGTGAAGATCACATATTTTCATTATTAATCACTATCTTATAAATATTTTTTTAGTTTTAACAACTAAAGCCAAAGACAAAATCGCACAAACAGCGAAAATCACAAATACTTTTGAGTTATCTCCGGGTGCAGGAATTTCTTCTTCAAACACAACGGAAATTCTTCCGTTTCCTTCTGCTTTACTATAATCAACCTCAAAATTGTTATACTTTTGAGCCAAAGGAGAATTTGTAGCAGAAATAGTTTGGTTTTCAAAAGCCGATACGTAGTTTGCCAAAACCATATAATCTTCCATAACGTAGTCGAGAACGTTAACAGCACCTTCAAACATTGCAAAGCCACCGCCTAAATCTCTCAAGGTGTAGTTGTATCCCGCAAGATTATATTTTTTGTCAAGAACTAAATCGTCCCAGCTGTCAGTTTTCTTATTATAAATTTTAACGTCATAAACGCGATATTTTCCTGTCGGGCCTCCAGTCCAAACACCCTTGTCATCACATTGAGTTGTATTTTCTATAGCCGTGTTTATTTTATAAGTAAGACCCGATGGATGAAGCAGACTACCGCTTTCCGCCATGCCTAAATCCTTTGCTCCCCATTCAAGAGCATCGAGAAGCTGTTGTCCTGTCACAGTCTGAATACAAGCAACGTTTCCAAAGGTATGCATCTCTTTGCAAGAAAAATAAGTTAAATCCCCAGTCAAGGCACCGTTTCTCACTCCCCCGCCATTCATTACAGCAACGTCAATATCAATTCCCATATTATCAAAAAGATAGTACAATGCATCAGCAGAAAAATCGCCCGAATTTGTGCTTTGTTTTCTTACCAATCTGTTTCCTTCTTCATCATAGTTATCAAAAACAACTTCTGATTTTCCTATAACAGCTCCAAGTTTTTCATTAATTTCGTTTTTCCAACCATCTTCAATTGCTTTTACGTTTTCAGCCTTTGGAATTTCTTTCACATCTTCCGGGTTAAGAAGCTGAGTTTTGATTCCGTCTTTGCTAATGGTCATTTTTCCTACAGAAGAAAAATATTCTCCGGTTTGAGTTAAAATTACAGTATCTCCGTTTTTATCAGAAACCTCTTTCATTGGAAGAGTGTGATGAGAGTGACCATCGATAAAAGCATCAAGTCCTGAAGTATTAGCTATAACTTCTTCAGACGTCCAGGGAGCAGAAGATAAATCTATTCCCAAATGTCCCAATGCAATTACCACATCAGCCTCAAGAGAAGCCGCATCAATAGCTTTTTGAACAGCATCATAAAGCGCGCTTCCATCGGGTCCGCCTGCTATTCCGTAAATATATTCTCCCTTTTCGTTCTGAAAATATGCGGGAGTTGATTTGGTGAAAGTTTCGGGAGTTGTTACTCCTATAAAAGCTATTTTTATTCCCGCAACTTCAAAAACCTTGTATGCGTCAAGAACAGTATCGCCAACAACACCGTCTTTTTCGTGATAAAAATTACAAGATACATAGGGAAAAGAAGCTCTTTCGATAGTTGCAAGACAGCCTGACATACCATAGTCAAACTCATGATTACCCAGAGTTGCAACGTCATATCCCGCTTCACTCATGAGCTTTGTTATTGTTTCTCCCTTATCCATTGCACCGTATGCAGTACCTTGAATATGGTCGCCAGCATCAACAAGCAATGCATTTCCAAAAGATTTCTTAAGAGAAGAAAGGGTTGAATAAGTAAGGTCTTTGTCAATATAGGTATGAATATCGTTTGTGTAAAGAATAACCACTTCTTCATCTTGAGCAAAAGCGGTAATTCCAAAGGAATTCACAGCTAAAAGCAAAGCAATCAACAATACTATTATTTTCTTGCTGTTTTTCATTTTTATTTCCTCCATGAATTAAAATCATGTTAATATTGTATCACACGCCAATTTCATTGTCAAGAAAAATATTAAATAATAATACACATTTTTTAAACATTTCACAATTTTCTTTCGAAATGTTTTCTACTTCATTTAACTATACTATAAAAAGGTTACCTCTCGTAAAGCTTTTCTGTTTTTTAGCTTCAATCAAGCTCTGTTTTTTATAATCATTACGTTTTTTATAAAGGTCACAGAGTATATTATCAACGATCAGGGAAAAATAAGAATATCAAAACAAGGAGGAAATAAAAATGATTGAACAAGATACTATAAGACTTTTGAGAGAATGCGATGCAGGAGTAAAAATGGGAATTGATTCTATCAATGACGTTTTAGACCACGTGAGTTCAAAAGAGTTTAAAGACAGACTTAACGATTGCAAAGAAGAGCATGAAAGACTCAACACAGAGCTTCAAAATCTTTTAAAGGATTATCATGATGATGGAAAAGATCCAAACCCAATGGCTAAAGGAATGTCATGGGTCAAAACAAACACTATGCTCTCACTGAAAAGCTCGGACAATACCGTTTCAGACTTGATTACCGACGGATGCAATATGGGAGTTAAATCCTTGAACAAGTATTTGAACAAATACTCCGCCGCAGACGAAGCCTCAAAAACCATAGCCAAAAAGCTTATACGGTCAGAAGAACAGCTTGCTATCGATATCAGAAAATATCTTTAAACATTACTTTAGCAAGGCTATATACCCACGCTTATAAACATCAATAATCCAAAAGGCTATTGACACTTTTTGTGTTTTATAGCCTTTTTTATATAGCACAATATTTGTGTTTTCAAAATAATTACGATCGCTCAATTTAATAAAAGCCCAAAATATCACTCTTTATATTTTCTTTTCCATTTTAGTATTTTAATTGTTGACTTTATAAATAAATAGTGATATACTTAATCTGTATATATATGCACGGAGGGATAGTTTTGAAGCTTATTGTTTTTGATGGCAACAGCATTTTAAACAGGGCGTACTACGGAATAAGACCACTTTCTACAAAAGAAGGTATTCCTACAAACGCCTTATACGGATTTATAAACATAATCCGCAAAAACGTAAACATGTTAGGCGAAGAGCCTGTTTACGGTGCTGTGGCGTTTGATATGCGCCATCCCACGTTCAGACATGAAAAATACAAAGAATATAAAGCTACAAGAAAAGGGATGCCGGAAGATTTAGCCGTTCAGCTTCCATACGCCAAAGAAGTATCAAAGCTGTTAGGATTCAAAGTTGTAGAAAAACAAGGGTTTGAAGCTGACGATATTTTAGGAACGTTAACCGCTCTTGGAGAAAAAGCGGGGCTTGAATGTTACGTTGTAACGGGTGACAGAGATAGCCTTCAGTTAGTAAGCCCGCATACGACAGTATTTCTGGCGGCTACAAACGAAACAAAAGTGTTTACTCCCGAAAGCTTTAATGAAACTTACGGATTTGAGCCTCACCTTCTTGTAGATGCAAAAGCTATAATGGGTGACAGCTCGGATAATATACCAGGAGTTGCAGGAATAGGTGAAAAGGGAGCTTATAATCTTATAAGAGAATACGGAACTCTTGAAAACGTTTTTTCAAACATTGAAAAATGTGCAAAGGGTGTTCAGAAAAAACTGACAGAGGGAAAAGAGTCCGCTGAAATGAGTTATTTTCTGGCAAAAATAATAAGAGATGTTCCTTTGGGAGATATTGAAGAATATAAAATCCCGCCCAAAGACAATGTAAAGTTAAGAGATTTCTTTTTGAAAATGGAATTTCGCGCCATGGCTGAAAAATTAGAAATAGAGCCTTCCAAAGCAGAAATTCCCGTTTTTGAAGAAAACCTTTCCGTTTTTGCAGATTCTAAAGAGCTTTTTTTGTTAGAAAAAGACGGAATAATATATTTGTACGATGGAAAAAACGGAGTTAAGGCACCTCGAACTGCCCTCTCCTCTCTCGAAAACAAAAAAATTACAGTATGGAGCAAAAAGGAACTTGCACATATTTTGCCCGAGTATCAAGTTGACCGTTTGGGAGATGATATCTCGTTAATGGCATACGTTGCGGGAAGCAATCAAGGAACATTGAATTGTGCAAAAAATGCCTCAGAGGTTTATTTGGAAATTTCAGTTCCCGATGTTCCAGAGTCTATCGCATCAACTCTCCCCGCGCTCAAAGAAAAGCTTTGGGAAATTATAGAAGAAAGAAGCCAGACAGAGCTTTACGCTATGGAATTAAAGCTCACCTCCATACTTTTTGATATGGAAAAAATCGGCTTTAAAATAGATAAAGAAGGTCTTTCTGCTTTCTCGGAATTTCTCGAAAGCAGAATTATTGAATCAGAAAGCAGAATTTTTGAATATGCAGGGGAGGAATTCAACGTTAATTCTTCAAAGCAATTAGGAGTTATTCTTTTTGAAAAGCTCAACCTTCCCCATGGCAAGAAAATAAAAACGGGCTATTCTACAGATGCCGACGTTTTGGATAAATTAAGTCCTTATCACCCAATAATAAACGAGATTCTTATTTTCAGACAGCTTTCAAAATTAAGAAGCACATACGCCGAAGGTCTTTTGAAGGTTATTTCTGAAGACGGAAGAATCCACACAACGTTCAGACAAACGTTGACTCAAACGGGCAGACTTTCTTCCGCAGAGCCAAATTTGCAAAACATCCCCGTCAGAACAGAGTTGGGAAAGGTTTTCAGAAAATTTTTCGTTGCAGAAGAAGGAAACGTGCTTATTGATGCGGACTATTCGCAAATAGAGCTTCGCATACTTGCTCACGTTTCGGAGGACGAAACCCTTATATCAGCCTTCAAAAACGGAGATGATATTCACTCGATTACAGCCTCGGGAGTTTTCGGGATACCCGTGGAAGCAGTAAATTCCGAGCTTCGAAAAAGAGCAAAAGCTATTAATTTCGGTATTATTTACGGAATTTCTGATTTTGCACTTTCAAATGATATCGGCGTTACAGTTAAAGAGGCAAAGGCTTATATAAACGATTATTTTGCCACATATCCCAAAATTTCAGAATATCTTGAAAGAACGGTTAAAGAAGCTCGCGAAAACGGGTACGTAACGACCCTTTTCGGCAGAAGAAGGTATATTCCTGAGCTTTCAGCACCTAAAAAGCCAATACAGGCTTTTGGAGAGCGAATTGCAAGGAACTCTCCCATACAAGGAACAGCCGCAGATATAATTAAAAAGGCAATGGTTGACGTTGCCGAAGAATTTCAGAAGCAAAATATGAAATCAAAAATAATTCTTCAAATACATGACGAGCTTATTGTTGAAAGTCCCGAAAGCGAAAAAGAAAAGGCGGCTGAAATTCTTCAGCAAGGAATGGAGAAAGCCTATTCCCTTTCCGTTCCTCTGGTAGCAGAATCGGTATTTGGAAAAACGTGGTTTGACGCCCACAGTTAATTTTTAAAAAACAAAGGACGGTGTTTACCAATGATAGATTTAAAAGGCAGACACGCAAGAATGCTTCTTGTGTATCCTGACTACACAGACAGAGATTTAAAAGGAAAAATGACAGGCGGAAGCTATTCCGAAGGACTTGCATCTATTTCTGCCGTATTAAAGCAAGGCGGACATTCCGTTGAGCTTCTTCATCTTCTCTATCTCCACGAGGAGGAGGATTTTAAAAACAAACTAAAATCAAAGGGAGAATTCGACATTATTGGTTTTTCTGTAAGAACGACCGCATTCCCCGATTGTCAAACTTATATCAAATGGACAAAAGAGGTTTATCCCGACGTTTTTGTAATTTGTGGCAGCTATCATTGCACGTTGGTGCCCGAAGAAGTACTTTCCGTCGCGGGAGTTGACTGCGTTTGTATCGGCGACGGTGAATATGCCGAATTGGAGCTTTGCGACGCTATGCGCGATGGAAAAGACTATACAAACATTGAAAGTCTTTGGTTCAAAAATCCTGACGGAAGCTTTAAGAAAAACCCTGTACGTCCCCTCTTTCCAGATTTAGAGAGAATCCCCATTCCCGACTTTGATTTGTTTGATTACGCCAATTTAGATAGCGTCAAAGTAAATACTGCCATAGTTATGATGAGCCGCGGTTGTTTTTACAACTGTACCTATTGCGGAAACAGCCAATTCAGAAACGTTTATCCAAACAAAAAATATTACGCTCGTTTCAGAAGTCCCGAAAATGGTATTCTATATTTAAAAACCTTGCTTTCAAAATACCCCAATATTCAGTTTATTAACTTCAGGGATGCTATTTTCAACATGTTCCCCGATTGGTTTGACAAGTTCATCGAGCTTTATAAGCAAGAAATTCACCTTCCTTTCACGGGAAACATTCGCTTTGATATCCTTACAGAAGATACCGTTCGCAGAATGAAAGAGGCGGGCTGTTATACTATTGATATGGGACTTGAAAGCGGAGATCAGGAAATGCGCTTTAAATATCTCAAGAGATACCAAACCGACGAAATGATGATAAATTGCAGCAAGTGGTTCCATAAATACGGAATCGCTCAACTTACTTACAACATTATCGGACTTCCTCACGAAGATATACACAAAGCTCTTAAAACAATAAAGCTGAATGCGAAAATGAAGAGCGACAGAGTTATTCCCAACATTTTCTATCCATACCCGGGAACAAAACTTTATGAAACAGCAAAAGAGGCAGGATATCTTCCCGAAGTAATTTCCCCCGATTGCAGAGTTCCACTCAAGCAAGAGCAATTTCCCGAGGAGCAAGTCCTGTTTATAGAGGCATATTTCTATCACTTTGTTAAACGTTACAAGTGGGCTTACAGTATGCCCTCATGGCTCGGAAAGCTTTATGAAAAGAATCTTGATTTCAGAGTAACTTCAAAATTCGTTCCATATAAGGCATACGTATTCCTCCATGACGTTTACGTTAAAATAAGAAACTTCTTTAAAGATGCGCTCATAGATCACTTGCCCAAGCTTTACATTAAGCTCAGAAAAATGAAACACAAAAAGAACAGATAGTATTAGAACAACTTTTAACACAGAAATTAAATTATTTGCAAAAAGAGCAAAAAGCGTTAGAAGACTATGAAAAAAGAATGTTCTTAGCGGGATTTTCCACACAAGCAGAGTATGAGATTGCACTTCTTTCCGAAGAAGAACAGCTTAATTTAGAAAAAAAGATACAAAACATGGAGAAAACGTGGCTTCAGTATAAAGAGAGAACGTCTTTTTTAG
>JAZRPU010000150.1:0-5739 GCA_045649365.1 Eubacteriales bacterium
TCTCGCTTTCAAAAAATCTTTCATAATCCTGAGTAATTGCAAGCTTTAATACTTGATGGTCGGGATTATATGTTTGAACAATTGCTTTTCCGCTTTTTCCCCCTCTACCCGCTCTTCCGATAAGCTGTGTTATGAGAGAAAAAGTCCGCTCCCCCGCACGAAAATCGTTCATATACAAAACCGCATCTGCAAGAACGACCCCTACCAAAGTAACGTCAGGAAAATCAAGCCCTTTAGCCACCATTTGAGTTCCGTATAAAATGTCCGCTTCTTTATTTCTGAAGCTTTTCAAAAGCTTATCATGAGAGCTTTTTCTGGAAGTGGTATCGGCGTCCATTCTCAATGCTTTAATTTGTGGCAAGCGGGATTCTATTTCTTCTTGCAAAAGTTGAGTTCCATATCCCGAATAATTCAAGTGAATTGAATTGCACTCGGGGCATTTTGATGGTTTTTGCAACGTATATCCGCAATAATGACAAGCAAGCTTTCCACGTCCTGTACCTGTGTATGCATGATAAGTAAGAGAAACAGAACAATTCGGACATTTATAAACATGTCCGCAGGAATGACACCCAACGTGAGAGCTATGCCCGCGACGATTAACGAAAAGAATGGTTTGTTCTCCTCGCTCATAAGTTTCTTTAACGCTTGACATCAACTCTTCACCCAACATTCCTCTTTCAGCTTCTTCACGGTCTGTTCTCAAATCAGATATCGTGACTGTCGGGAGTGGCATGTTCCCATATCTGTTTTTCAAGGTAACAAGAGTATATATTCCCTTAAGCGCCTTATAATAGCTTTCCACAGAAGGAGTTGCAGACGCCAGCAACATTAAAGCATTGCTGACTCCGCAACGATATCTTGCTATATCTCTTGCATGATATTTGGGAGTTTTTTCAGATTTATACGAAGATTCCTGCTCTTCATCTAAAACAATAAGACCCAAATCGGACAAGGGGGCAAAAACAGCAGAACGAGTTCCTACAACCACCCTTGCTTCTCCGCTTATTATCTTTCTGTAAGCATCTATTCTTTCGCCCTCGGAAAGCATTGAATGTAAAAGCACACATTTGTTTCCAAAATAAGAAACAAAAATTCCAATTGCTTGAGAAGTAAGTCCAATTTCCGGCAACATAACTATGGCGCTTTTTCCTTTGCTCAAGGTATAGTCCACAGCTCCTATTATAACAGAAGTCTTTCCGCTTCCCGTAACTCCAAACAAAAGCGATGCTTTCGGTTTTTCTGAATCTATAAGTCCGCAAAGAACTTCATACGCTGATTTTTGTTCCTCGTTAAGCATTTCTTTAGAAAAGCTTTTTTCCTCTGATTCCACAGGAACTCCTCTGAAAAGCGAAACGTGTTCAAAAGACAATATTCCCGCTTTTTCCATCCCCTTAACTACTGCAGAGGTTACATTCGCCTGTTCACAAAGCTCTTTCACCGAAACCGCTTTTTCCGTTTGACCGTTTTCAAAAAAAGAAACTATTCTTTTTCTTCCATCGGACAATCGTCCTCCAAAATCAACGTTTTTGTTCAAACGGCAATACAGCTCTGTTTTGGAGTTTTCTTTTTGGTCAATAGATTCAATTTTTATTATAGCTTTTAACTTCAAAAGCTTTTTTATTCCTTCTTCCCCGCCAAACGCTCTCACCAAATCATAATGAGAAACCGCCTCTTTCGAGAGAATGTATCTGTACATTTCCTCACATTCGCCATCGGGAAATTGGAAGCTATCTTCCACAGCAGAATAGTTAATGCTTCGCTTCGTATTAACTCCGGGAGGAAGCATTATCTTTACAGCTCCGCCAACAGTACAATAGCATCTCTGCTTAATGAAATTAGCAAGACCTGTCGATTCTCTCGGTAAATATTTTCCGTAATCAAGAACAGAAATTATTTCTTTTGGAGAATCGAGAGAGCATTTATCGTAAAGAGAAACGACAAATCCTGTTTTCTTTACGTTTGCATTTCCAAAAGGAACTACAACCAAGCTCCCGCTTGCAACCTTTCCCAACAGCCTTTCGGGAATAGCATAGGTATATTCGCAATCAAGATTCCAAACTGTATCGAGAAGATGTATTCCCGCATATAGCTCGGCGCTCTTATTCGGCATCTGCCTCGCCCTCGTTTTCAAGAGAAACGGTAAACGTTCCCGCATATATTTTCTTAATTGCAATGCTTACTGCCTTTTCGGGAAGATTTTCACCGATAACGGGAGCTTTCTTCTCTTTGGTGGCAGTACGGTCAATATCTTTTTTCTTTTGCTCTTCTTCACGAACTTCAATATCTTTTTCAATAACCTTACGAGCGCCCTTTGCAGTAGCAATAACCAATTCGTAACGATTGATTTTTCCTTCAGTAAGTTCCTGAATAGTTGGATAGAGCATCATAATTTTCACACAAAGCCTTCGGCTTCTTCTCCTTATCTTAATTAATCTATCTTGAAAATTTATTTTTCACTTTAATTATAGCCCAATCATTTCTCTGATAATAAGGTCTATTTCTTTAGCGGCTTTTTCTTTTTCGCCATCTCTGTTCATAACAACGAAATCGAAGTTATCTATCGCCTCAAGCTCGCCTTTTGCAACAGCAAGACGATTCACTATAGCTTCTTCACTGTCTGTCTTTCTGCTTCTCAATCTTTGTTCGATAGCATTAAGACTTTCAGCGGTCAAAAAGCAAAGCGCGGCATCGGGAAACATTTTTTTAATTTGAAGGGCTCCCGCCACGTCAATAACAAGAATTGCTACTTTTCCTTGACTTAAAACCTTTTCAACAAATTTCTTGGGCGTTCCGTAAGAATTACCGTTATAGCAGGTGGTTTCTAAAAGCTCTCCCGCTTTTTCCATTTTTTCAAACTCTTCACAGGTTACGAAAAAATAATCCACGCCATCGGTTTCCCCTGCTCTTATTTCTCTTGTTGTTGCAGATACAGACTTAACGTAAAGCTCACCGAAAGAGCGCAACACTAAAGAAACTTCAGTTTTTCCAACACCTGAAGGACCCGAAATAACTAAAAGCTTGCCTTTATTTGTTTTTGTTTCCATTGTTATCCCATCCTTTCAGCTATGACCGCAGAATCTTCCGCGGAGAAAATATAGTGGTCACTATCTGTTATTATTACACATTTGGTTTTTTTACCACAAGTAATATCAATTGCTCTGCCTGCATTCTTGGCGTCTTGCATTAATCTTCTGACGGGAAGAGAATCGGGAGTTACTATAGAAACAACTCTTGATGCAGAAACAAAATTTCCATTCCCTACGTCAACAAATTTAATATTCTCAATCATTCTATGTTCTGTATCTGCTCCCTGATTTTTTCAATTTCGCCTTTAGCTTCAACAACAAGGTTGAGTATTTCAAGGCTGTTTGCTTTTGAACCTATAGTGTTCACTTCTCTATTCATTTCCTGAATAACGTGGTCTATAGTTCTTCCAATGGGCTTATCAGAATCAAGATTATCTCTCACCTGATTGATATGGCTTGAAAGTCTGACGAACTCTTCGGATATATCCGTCTTGTCTGCAAGTATAGCGCATTCAGTAAGCAATCTTGTTTCATCTACTGTTACACCATCAAGAAGCTTGTTTATACGTTCTCTCACGCGTTCTTTTGATGCCTGCAACGCTTTGGGAGCGTATTCTTCTATTTTATCTCTTATGCCGCTTATCGTATCAAGTCTGGAAAGCAAGTCTTTTTTAAGGTTTTCGCCCTCTATAATTCTCATGGAAACAAATTGCTCCATACCGTCGCTTATGACTTTTTCAAGCTCTGCCCACATTTTTGCCATTTCTTCATTTTCATCAACATCTGCAGAACGAACAAGAAGCACCTCGCTTCTTCTTGCAATCATGTCAAGGGTTATTTCGCCTTTCAAACCGTATGTATCTTTCATCTCGTTCAAAACAGCCATATATCCCGAAACAAAATCTTTATTCAAAGAAAGAGCTGTTCCGTCGCTACTTAAATTTTCAACAGAAAAATACACGTCAACTTTACCACGGGATATGTACGATGAAACCTTTTGCCTTACCTTCTCCTCCAAGGGAAGAAGGGTTCTGTTACATTTCACCGTGAGATCAAGGGTTTTACTGTTTACGGATTTGATTTCAAAGGTATATATCCTTTCTCCAACAGTTGCTTTCTGTCTTCCAAATCCCGTCATGCTTCTCAACATAGCTTTACTCTGCGCCCGCTTTCAAAGAGCGCTTATCCTTTATACGTTTTTTCTATACAGCATCCGTATTTACGTTAAAACGACATATAACAATCGTTACTTACATCTGAACACAAAAAATATTACGCCATATTTATATTTTCCATTCATTATAACACAAACAGGTGGGTGTTGTCAACATTTTTAGAGATTTTTAAGCCCACAAAAATGCACTTTTTCAAAAAAGTGACTGTGAAAAAACATGTTTTTCACAGTCACTTAAAATTATGTAATTTTAGTTCAATCAGCTCATGCAGTTTCCGCAACCAGTATACCCTTGAGCATAAAGGTCTTCTATGTTTCCGGTATAATACTCTTTGTTCTTTTCAGACATATCGGAAACAGATTTACAATCGGGATAATGGATTTTCTTGGATTTCTTGTTGAGAACGTAATCAGCCTCTATATTTTCAGTTCCGTCGCTTTCTTCACCGCCATTATCCGTGCTATTGTTTCCGCTTGCTTCAGAGCTTTCTTCTCCGCTTTCAGCTCTGCTTGCACCCGTTGCATAATCAATAATAACACCAGGTTGAACGTTGTAGCAATATACGTTAAAGCATATTCCATCTCCGTCGTCTTCAATGGAATATGCCTCCATCTGAACACCGCGGCAAACAAGTTCATTGCCTTTAAACAAAGGAGTTACGCGGTATGCAACGTGGTTTCCCGTTTCTCTCAAATAGTCAAGAACCATGTCTTCAAATTGAGTCATCACCGTTTGATTGAGGTGCGCAGTTCCCGTTACAAGATTTTGTTTATTTGCATCTTCACCCGCTAAAGACCATGCTATAAGATGGCTTCTGTTATAAAGGTCGGAAGTTTTAATGCAAGAATATTTTGCTTGAATCCAGCCCGTAGGTTTAACGCTGCTTATACTTCCTCTATCCCCAGTGGGCATAGTTTCTTTTCCAAGAGAAGCAATAGCCGCAGTACATCTTCCAAGGCTGTCCAAATCACCGTATTTTTCATATCCATTAACTGTAAGCTGTGCCGCTGAAAAATAAGGCGTTCCACCGTTGATGGAAATATAATCCGTACCTGAATACTCTGGAATTTTATCAAGGTTTGCGGCAGAAGCAACTTTGTCGCCAACGCCTACAGGAGCAGGGTCTTTCGACGTTTCCTCTGAAATCGCTTCAGAAGTTTCTTCAGAAGCTTCTTCTGAAACCTCATTTGAGGAATCATCTGATTCATCGGAAGAAAATTCAACACTTTCCGCGAAAGAATTATCCTTTGAAGCTTCCTCGGAAACAACAGATGATTCTGTTGAAGAAGGCTCTTTTTCAGCAGATGCTTCTGAATTTTCGCTTGATGATTCCGTTTCGCCGCTTCCCGCTTCAGATGACGCTCCAACGCTTTCACTCAATGAGCTTTCTTCGGATACCGCATCAGATACCACAGACACCGAAGAATCATTTGAATTGCAAGACACAAGAAACAAAGAAGTCAAAACAAGCAACAAAGCTATTGACTTTTTCACATTTAAGACACTAAAAATTTTTTTCATATCTTTTCCTTTCA
>JAZRPU010000151.1:0-22376 GCA_045649365.1 Eubacteriales bacterium
CCATTCGGATTGGTGTTCTTTCCCAACCGCGAGATAGATTATATCACATCATAATCGATTTTGCAATACCTTTTTTAAAAAAAAATTATGTTTTGCTATTTTGTAAAATCAAAAGGGATTTTAAAGCGCGTTATTGTGCAACATGAACAAAATGAAAGGTTTTATATTTACACCTCCACCTTGATTTTTGCTTTTAAAAACGTTTTCTCTATCAGCTTCACCCTTTTCATTTGCAAAAACAAACATCACATCTTCCCTCGTTGCAGACATGGGCACACTCGGAAAAATTCACAGTTTCCCGCGTTACAAGTTTGGGCACACTCGGGGAAATTCACATCTTCCCGCGTTACAGGCAAATTTTAAAATTCGATGAAAAACAACCTTTAACCTTTTTTCGTTTAACTCATATACTGTTACAAAACGGAAAACGGAGGAGAAGCATGAAAACACCAAAATGTCATTTAGGCGTTTCCCTTGTAACCTTTGGGGCGGGGTTGCTTTTATCCTGCATACTTCCCCCTTTTGCTCTTGTTTGCCTTTTATCTCTGATAATAACGGCAACAGGGCTTTTGCTTTGGAAAAGATAAATTTCCGTTTTTAACAACCTCTCTGTCACTTTTAAAGTCAAAACAAATAAAGGAGCAAAAGCTTTATGAAGCTATACGTAATCAAGCCTCCCGCTTTTTTAGTTCCCGTGTTAAGAAAGCTTTTTTCACGGTAAAAGGGGAATATAATAAACCAAGGAAAACAGGGACACCTTCCACAAGGTTGGTGCCCCGTTTTTATGGCAATTTTAAGCAATACGCTTTCTGCTAAAGAACCAAATAGCTGAAAGCACAGACAAAGAAGCTACTACGGTGAAAAGCACAACTGCTCCGCTGTCGGAGGTTTGAGGAACGTCGCCCAAAAGGTCTTTATTGGAGAGGTCGAATTCCAAATATGCGTTTTCTGAAATAGTGTTTCCTTCAAAATCCACACCGTAAACCGCAACGGGTGTTCCCGCTTCCACATCGGAAAGAGAGAAAGCTCTCGCTTCGGCAGATGAATCTGAAATATTTGATTCCTCACCGCTTGATGCGCCTTCGTTTTCACTTCCTCTTACCAAAACAGCAAACCCATTTTCGGGAATGATAATATTATCCCTCATTGACGCGGGTGAATAAATATTTTCTACCTTATATCTATATTCACTTTGAGATGCGGTTTCCGCAACGCTGTCGGAGGTGATTACTTCAGGAATCACGTCTGACACCTCGGGCAAGCTGACAGTATCTTCTGATGACACTTGAGGAGCCTCACTTACTTCTTCGGAAGCTTCGGGCAAAACCGATATATCCTCTGAAACAACAACAGAAGATTCAACCTCACCGTTTCCGTTATCGTTTTCGCTTACAACACTATCCGTTATTTTTGGAATAACGGTGATAACGTAATATTCACCTTGGGACACGGGAACTTTTTCACCGAAATCGCGGGTATAAATAACCGTATCTGTTTCTGTGGGGGCTGTGTTTACGGAATCAACAGAAAGAGTAAACACAGATTTCGCGCTTGCGGAAATGGAAAAGCAAAGAACTAAAGCCAAAGCCGACAGCACAAATAACGTTTTTTTCATTATTTTTCTCCTTAAAAGTTTATTACAAAAAGCGGAAAATCCGCACTTTATTTACGCGTATCCGCCAAAATATATTTTTTTCTTTTTGTTTCATTTTATTCTGCCAAAAAATAAATATAAATTTTTTTCAAAAAACTCTTTATTATTTGAAATGAATAGTGTATAATGTTATATTGAGAAGTAATATCAAAGGGGGTATTTTTTCATGAATGAAAAAGATTGTGAAATACTGTTAAAAGAACCTCTTTCAAAATATTCATATATGAAAACGGGCGGGATTGGAGAAAAGATAATTTTTCCGCTGACGAAACGCGGTTTAACAGAAGCATTAAAAAATGAAGATGCATATATTTTCGGTAATTGCTCAAACGTTATTTTCCCTGACGAGGGGATAAAGAAAACGCTGATTATTACAACGAAGCTGAAAAACGTTTCCGCAAAAGCCGACGGTGAATATACATATATCACCGCAGAAACGGGCGCATCTTTAAGCTCTGTTTCAAAGTTAGCTTTAGACAATTCTCTCGCGGGGCTTGAATTTGCCCACGGAATACCAGGAACTGTAGGCGGTGCGGTGTTTATGAATGCGGGCGCTTACGGAGGAGAGATAAAAGACGTTTTTTATTCCTGCTTATGCCTTGACGAAAAAGGAAACGAGGTAACGCTTTATTCTGACGATATGAATTTTTCATACAGAAAAAGCCTTTTACAAGAGAGAAAGCTTATTATGATAGAAGCGGTATTCAGATTAAAAAAAGGTGAAAAAGCCGAAATCAAAGCATTGATGGAAGACCTTATGAATCGCAGAAAAACAAAACAACCTTTAGAATATCCAAGCGTGGGAAGTTTTTTCAAACGCCCCGAAGGATATTTTGCCGCAAAGCTCATTGAAGATGCGGGACTTAAAGGATTTTCCGTAGGCGGTGCAAAGGTTTCGGAGAAGCATTCAGGATTTGTTATAAACACAGGTGGCGCAACAACGAAAGATATTCTTGAGTTAGCTGACCACGTTAAAAAAACGGTTTTTGAGAAATTCGGAGTAACTTTAGAAGAAGAAGCAAGGATAATTTCTCAGTAAATTTCATTATTTAGTAAAAAGGAAACGGAATGTCATTTTCAAAAGACGTAAAAAAACATTTAAAGGAATCAAATCTCACCGCGTGGGAATGCTGTAAAGATGCCTTTTTGGCGGGAGAAGAAGGAAGAAAACCTTCTCTTAAGTGCAAACGGTGTGCTATTCAATATATAGCGGGTACGTTTTGTTCCTTTGGAACAATGAGCGACCCTGAATACAAATTCCAGCTTTTTATATATCCCACTGAAGAAGCAGAGGAAGAAGTTTATTCTATTCTTTCCCAATACATGACACCAAACGTTGGAAAAAGCAAAGGAAAAAAAAGTATATATTTCAAAAGCTGTGAAAGTGTGGGAGATTTTTTAGCGTATTGCAAAGCCACGTCATTTGCCATGCGGGTTTACGATACGGGAATAGAAAACGAAGAAAAATCCAGAGTACAGCGGGAATGCAACGCTGAATTTGCCAATCTGGCAAGAGTAACCGCGGCGGCGGGAGAACAGCTTGAAGCTATCAGACTTCTAAAAAAATACAAGATGCTTGACGGACTGAAAAATGAGCTGAAGATGGCGGCAGAGTTAAGAGAAGCAAATCCCGAAGCGGGTTTGAGCGAGCTTGTAGCCCTCTCCGCAGAGCCAATAAGCAAGTCAGGATTGAATTACAGATTGAAAAAGCTCGTTTCCCTTGCGGAAGAGCTGAAAACGGAGGAGAACGTATGACCCTTTTGCGCTTATACACAGAATATTCGCTCCTCGTGGGAGAATGCCGTCTTAACGAAATAACGGAAAGAGCCGCAGAGCTTGGATATACCGCTGTGGCAAAGACGGATTTATTGACTCTTGCGGGAAACGTGGAATTTTCTGAAAGCGCAAAAAGAAAGGGAATCAAAGCAATTTCCGGCTGTGAAATTAAAGCCTTTGTGAAAGGCGAAGAAATAAATCTTCTGATTCTTGCAAAAAACCAAAAGGGTATTTATGCTCTAAACGTTTATTCCTCCTTTGCAATGACGGAAAAAGAGGGATTTGTTCCCGAAAACGTTTTGAGCAAATACAGCAAAGACGTTATTGCAATTTGGGTAGGGTGCGACGCCATAGTTGAAAAAAGCGTAGAAAACGCTTGCAAGGTTACAGATTTTCTAAAAGGCTGTTTCCCCCGTTTTTACGGTGGGATTGAAAGACTTCCCTCAGAAAGCACTACCGCTTCTGAAAAGCTGTATGAATTTTTCAAATCCAGAAACGTGGAATGTGTTATTGCAAACCCCGTTTATATGACAAGGAAAGAAAACGGAGAAGCTTTGTCACTTCTCAATTTTATAAAAAACGGGACAGAAGAAAGCTATGAAAGCTTTCCCCATTATTTAAGAAGTCCCGCAGAGGTGAAAGAGCTTTTCTCTCACCTGCCTTCCCTTTGGGAAACAACAGAAAAAATCGGAGAAGAATGTTTTTCAGAATATGACACAAAAAAACTCCATTTGCCCTCCTTCCCCACAGAAAACAGCAACGCTCTCTTAAGGGAAAAAGCCTTTTCGGGTTTGGATAAAAAAGGAAAGCAAAAAGATGAAAAATATATATCCCGCCTTGAAGAAGAATTAGGAATCATTGAAAGAATGGGCTTTTCTGATTATTTTCTCATAACCGAGGATTTTGTTTCATACGCCAGAAAAGAAAACGTTCCGCTGGGCTACGGAAGAGGGTCGGGCGTAGGAAGCCTTGTGGCTTACGCTCTGGAGATAACCGCGGTTGACCCTGTGGAAAACGGACTTATATTTCAACGTTTTCTCAACGAGGAAAGAGTTACAATGCCCGATTTCGACATTGACATTGGCGACGAGGACAGGGAAAAAGTCATTTCTTACGTTAAAGGAAAATATGGCAAAAAGCACGTTTGCGGTATTGCCAATTATTCCCGCTTTGCCTTCAGGCAGATTATTAAATCCGTAGGAAAATACATGCGTCGCGATTTATCATACGTTGCGGAAATGATTCCCGACAAGGTGGGAATTACCGTTGAGCAAGCTTTGATGGAAAGCGAAGCCCTTTCAAAAGAAGCCTCGCGAAATGAAAACGTTAAGAGAGCCTTGCATCTTTGCAAGCTCCTTGAAGGCAGACCAAGAGTTGCCTCTCCTCACCCATCGGGAATAATATTAACACCGTTACCTCTTGTTTCATACGTTCCTCTTATGAAACACGGAGATGATACGCTTACCCAATATTCAATGAATACTTGCGCAAAATTGGGACTTTTGAAAATTGATTTTTTGGGGATTAAGTATCTCACGGTAATATGGAAAGCAAAAGCTCTTATAAAAAGTCGGCACGGAAGCGTGTATGAAAAAGTGCCGCCCATAGACAGCAGAGTTTTTGAAATGCTGTCGGAAGGAAACGGAGCAGGAGTTTTTCAATTGGAAAGCGGAGGAATGAAAGAGCTTTTAAAAAGGCTTGCTCCAAAAAATATAAACGAGCTTTGCGACCTTATATCCCTTTACCGCCCAGGACCGAAAATATTTATAGATTCATATATTAAAGGGAAAAACTCTCCCGAGAGTGTAAAATATAAAATCCCGCAAATAGAACACATATTAAAAGAAACCTACGGATGTCCCATTTATCAGGAGCAGATAATGAGAATCTGCACCGACGCGGCAGGATTTACCCTTGGACATGCCGACACAGTGCGACGGGCTATGGCGAAAAAAGATGCTACCCAAATGAGCAAGGAAAAAGAAGCCTTTGTTTCGGGGTGCGAAAAAAACGGAATTGAAAAAGAAAAAGCGGAAGAGCTTTTTGACAGCATTAGCGGATTTGCAAAATATGCCTTTAACAAAAGCCACGCGGCAGCTTATGCATTACTTGCTTATGAAAGTGCATATCTTAAAAGAATCTATCCAAAGGAATATTTTGCCGCAAAGCTTCAGAGCGAATGCGGACAGCTTAAAAAAATAAGCGAATATTCCGCGGAAATGATAAAAATGTCCACCCCGCTTTTACCGCCATGTGTGAATCGTTCACAAGGGGAATTTGTCCCCGAGGAAGATGGCGTGCGATATTCCCTCTCATCAATAAAGGGAGTAGGAAAAGCAGTTGCGGATAAAATAGTAAAAGAAAGAAACAAAGGCGGTGCCTTTGAAAATGCGGATAATTTCATTTCAAGAATGGGAGGCACGATTTCGGGTATAAGTGCCGCCGCCCTTGCAAAATCAGGCGCGATGGACGTTTTCGGGGAAAACAGACGTACTCTTCTCAATCTTTGTGAAGATAACGTATCAGGCGGTGGATTCTTTTCACCCGCCGAGGACCAGCTATCTCTTTCCTTTGATAACGTTGGGGTCATTAAATATCCAAGAAGGCATGAGGAAGAATATCCCGAAACGGAATTGAGAGTTTTGGAAAAAGAGTTTACGGGCGTTGATTTTCATTTTAACCCGAGAGATTTTTCGGAGAAAAACGAGGCTAAAAAATACGCTCTTTACATAAAACTGACAAAGCAGAACAAAAAAGACCTACCCGTAGCTTTAAAACAGCTTACAGACAACGGGGAAGCAAGCGTTGTGAGAATCTATGATTCCGAAAGCGGAAAAACGTCGGAGCTTAAAGAAGCGTTTTTCCTCCCTACCATAAAGGGCGTGGAAGAGCTTGAAAGCATCATGGGAAAAGACAACGTAAAGCTTAAGTCTTTGGAAAGGAACAAAAAATGAACACGGAAAACTTTGATTTGAACAAGAAAAACGAAGAAAAAAAAGCCGAATCAGTAGCAGAAAACGTTCAAGAAGTAGCAGAAAATACTCAAGCTGCAGATAAAAGCGTTCAAGAATCGGCAGACGGTACTCAAAACGTGGCAGAAAACGTTCAAGAAACGTCAGAAGATACTCAAAAAGAGGCGGACAAAAAAGCGAAAAGCACCTCGCCCCAAAGTGCGCCTAAAACCGCGAATCAGAGCAAAGCGAGAAAAAGAGCAAGGAAAATAAGCAAGAAAATTTTCAAGGGTGCGCTTGCATATCCTTTGGAAATTGCGCTTTTCGTTCTCTACAAGCTTTTTACCTACGTTATAAACGTATTTTTCACCGTATTGATGATTGGTATTGTTACAGGTATTGCTGTTGGTGCCGCGTTGATTATGTACGTTAACGAATACGTTGATGCAGAATATACAGGTCTTGATAATCTTCAGTTTGAAAGCAGTCTTACCACCTCCATTTACTACGTTGACAAAATGGGCAACGAGGTGGAGCTGGAGGGCGACAGACTTCACGGGTCTGAAAACAGACTTTGGGCATCTTACGAAGAAATGAGGTCTTCCCCTTACCTTATAAGCGCATTTATTGCTGTGGAAGACAAACGTTTCTTTGAGCATAACGGTGTGGATATAAGAAGAACAGGTAATGCTGTAATTAACTTTTTATCACCATCGGGAGATATGTCGGGTGGCTCTACCATAACCCAACAGCTCATTAAAAACGTATCGGGCGATGACCAAAAAACCGTTGAACGTAAAGTTCAGGAAATTCTTCGCGCCCTTAACGTAGAAAAGAAATATTCAAAGCCCGAAATTATAGAAATGTATCTCAACACCATTTATCTTTCCCAAAGAACAGACGGTGTTAAGGCGGCGGCTCAAGAATATTTCGGCAAAGAGCTTAAAGACCTCACTTTAGTTGAATGTGCCGCTCTTGCTTCTATCCCAAAATCCCCCACAAAATATGACCCGCTCAGAAACCCCGGTCACAACAGAGATAGAAGAAACCTTGTTTTAAAGCTCATGTGGGAGCAGGGATATATTTCCGAGGAACAATATCTTGAAGCAAAGGAAACTCCCTTGGAGCTGAAAAGCGATTCTGAAGAAGAATATGAAGAAACTATCCATTCATACTACGTTGACGCAGTTATAGACAAGGTTATTGAAGACCTTATGGAAGAATATGACTACGATTATACTACCGCAACAAGAATGGTTTTTTCAGGCGGCCTTAAAATCATAACAACTCTTGACCCCTCTGTTCAAAACGCTTTGGAAACAGTATTTGAAGACGATAGCACCAAATATCTTTTCTTGCATGGAGATAAGGAAAACACCGTAGGCGGTGTTAAACCACAGGCGGCAATGGTTATTATGGACCCTGAAAACGGGAACGTTCTTGGACTTGTAGGCGGCAGAGGCGAAAAGAAAGAAAGCAGAGGCTTCAACAGAGCAACTCAAAGCTTACGTCAATGCGGTTCTTCCATAAAACCTCTTACCGTATATTCCCTCGCTCTTGAAAAAGGACTTATCACCTACGGGTCTGCCGTTGACGATATCCCCACAATGATTATTGATGATAAATATTGGCCCGGTAACACCCCATCCGGCTTTAAGGGACTCATTTCCGTTAACTATGCGGTTATGAAATCGTTGAACACCATACCCGTTGATTTGGTAAACAAGCTCACACCTCAAGTTTGCTTTGACTTCCTTACAGAAACCTTGGGATTCACAAGTCCCGTTGCAAGCGCTATGGTTTCAAACTCCACTTTCTCCGATATCGCTGTATCTCCAATGGCACTTGGCTCTTTCACCTACGGTGTTACAACCTTGGAAATGTGTAGCGGATATTGTATGTTTGCCAACGGTGGAGAAGCATATACTCCCCGATTCTACACAGAAGTAAGAAACAACAGAGGCGACATTGTTCTTTCAGACAAAACGGGAAGAGTTACAACAGCACTTTCCGAGCAAACCGCATATATCATGACAGCTATAATGAGAAACGTTGTTTCCAGCTCCCTCGGTACAGGTTACCGCGTTACTCTTGATAACAAATACGGTGTTGAGGTTGCCGCCAAAACAGGTTCAACAAACGATGACCGCGACAGATATTTCGTTGGTCTTACTCCCGAATACGTTGGTGCTTGCTGGTTTGGATACGATAACAACAAAGCACTCAGCGGATATTCCGTTAACCCCGCCCTCTCCCTTTGGGATAACGTTATGAAGTTTATCTATGAGGATTTGGAAACAGCGGGAGAAGATTACAAAAAGACTTTTGACACCCCCACGGGCGTTATTAAGGTTAATTACTGTACAGTTTCGGGAAAATTGGCGGGAGCTAACTGTTCAAAAGACCTTTATTGCGAAATAAACGGCGGAAGCTGTGTGGAACAAGGATATTTTGCCATCGGAACACAGCCTACAGAAACGTGTGACAAACACGTTCTCGTTGATTGGGACACTACAACAAAGGCTGTATGCTTCGACGGTTGTTCTTGCCCCAACACGAAAAAGGTTGCTCTCCGACTCAACTACAGAGCCTTTAAGTCCTACGTTTCCGTAAGCGACACCCAATATCTCTACTATCCCATTCCGTCGGATTACGTTTTCCCCACAAGCACCGCTCTCCCCTTTTACGCAAATCTTCCCGAATATGAGGGCGTGAAATATTTCGGTTTAAGCTCCTCTATCAAAAAGCCGTACAACAGAATTTGTCTGGAGCATTATCATTCAAATTCCGCGGGAAATGGTAATACAGGCACAGAAACACCAGACGTTCCAACGGAAGATACCGTTTCGGAGGCTGAATGATGGCTCTCCGCAATGAAACCACAGATTTTTCCAACGAAGAAATATATGCAAAAAGTCCGATAAATGAAAAAATAATATTAACTGAAAGAAAAAACGGTTTCCGCATGGGAACGGATTCCGTTTTGCTTTCAAAATTCGTTTCCGTTCTCCCATACGAAAAAGGCGTTGATTTGGGAACAGGAAGCGGAGTTATACCCTTGCTTCTCCTTTCAGAAAACAAATGTAAGGAAATGCATGGGATAGAAATTCAGGAAACCTTATATTCCCTTGCGGTGCATAATGCTTTTTCCAACGGAATGGAAAACCGCTTTTTTCCCATATCGGGAGATATACGGAACGTTCAGAAGCTGCTTCCCGCCGAAAGTGCGGATTTTGTTACGGTAAACCCGCCCTATTTTAAAAAAGGGAGCGGAAAGCAAAGCGAAAGCGAAGAAAAACTCATTGCCCGACACGAAGAAAACGGAATTATAGACGATTTTTGCCGTGCCGCTTCATATCTTCTAAAATTCGGTGGAAAGTTTTTTGCCGTATTCAGAGCCGACAGACTCACAGAGCTTTTATACGCCATGAGGGATAACGGAATAGAGCCAAAGTGTATAGAACTTATTTATAAAGGTAAAAAGGTTGAAACCGTTTTAGTAAAAGGTAAAAAAGGGGCATCTTCAGGGCTTGAAATCTTTGCAAAGCCAACGGAAACCGTTTACAGCAGATAAAAGGTGTTTCCCCGTTCAAGCGAATAAAGTTCAGATTTGTTTCCCGCACAAAGCGGATATAGTTGTCTTCACAAAGGGTTAAAGTCTTTTTGTTTTCTATTTACTATATTGATTTTAGGTTTTATTAAAAATTATGAAATTAAAACTTTTTTCAAGGCTTGCTTCCGCAACGCTGGGAGCGTTTATACTTTTAAATTCCATACCCATATCTTCTTCCGCTTTCTCAAACAATCCTTTTGAGAAGGAGGATTCCTTGCGCGAAAAAATAATGCTTTCCGCGTCGGGAAAGAAAAACTCATTCGTAAGCATAAATAAAAAATATATGGGAGATATAGAAAGGTATATTGCAGTTTTCAAAGAAGACGTTTCCCTTAAAGAAATCCACAAAAGACTTTCAGGGTATAATTACAGACTCCTTGCAGACAGCGATGAAAGAATATTTCTTGTTTACACCTATTCTCACGATGAATTTTTTCAAAAAAACAAAGACGTGCTTGATTCCTTTGAAAAAGATACTATAAAGGAGAATTTGTCTTATTATCCCAACGATACATATTCAGATGCTTATGAGCTGGAGCTTTTGCAAATGAATGAGGCGTGGTCTTATTCTCTTGGGAACGAAAAAATAACCGTTGCCATTGTTGACAGCGGAATTGACAGAACACATGAGGATTTCTCGGGTACTAAAATATTATCGGGATTCGATTACGAAAGCGGACAAAGCATTGTTAACGTGGATTCCTCGGGCCACGGAACAAAGGTAGCGGGAATTATTGCCGCCACAGGAAATAACGGTGTGGGATGTGTGGGAATCGCCCCCAAATGCACACTTTTGCCCCTTAAGATAACTAACAGCGAGGGGAAAATATACACCTCTGATTTTATAGACTCCCTTTATCTTGCTACAGACAGCGGTGCAAACGTTATCAACATGAGCCTTGGTGGATATGAAAAGCTGGAAAGCGAGGAAAAGGCTGTAAAATACGCTGTAGACAAGGGCTGTATTCTTGTTGCGGCGGCGGGTAACGAGGGAAACCACAAGGAATATGCAGGCCAGAAATGCTACCCTGCTTCATATAACGGAGTTATCAGCGTTGGTGCTGTTGACGAAAAGGGCGAAAGCTGTATTTTCTCCCAACATAACGATGCGGTAGATATCTCCGCGCCCGGAAGCGCGCTTTCCTTGCTTAATTACGGAGGCGGATATACCTTGGATTCAGGAACGTCTTTTTCTTCCGCATATATAAGCGGTGTTGCCGCTCTTGCCCTCTCGGTGCTTGACGAGGGATACAAAATAAATTCCGACCAATTTGATTTTCTTATTTCCTCCTACGCCACGGGGACTTCAGACAACAGAAACGGTGCGGGGCTTCTTTGTCCTCCGCAGGTTTTGAAGCATGCAAACTTCCCTCTCGTTTCGGGAGTGGAGAACGGTGGTGTTTATTACGATAACGTTAAGATTTCATTCAACAGAGGAACAGCCATTCTCGACGATGAAGCCTTTGAAAGCGGAGAGCTTTGCAAGCATACGGGTGAGCATATTCTCAAAATATCCGACGGTGACAAGGAAACAGAGGTATTCTTCACAACAGACAATCTCCCCTTGACCTGCTCGCTTAAAGAGGGCGAGGGATATTCATATATATCCTTTCCTTTCGGAAGCGCAACCCTTAACGGACATCCCTATTTCTCGGGGGATAAAATTACTGCAGACGGAAAGCATACGTTAGTTTTAACGGGACTTTACGGGAATACCAAAAGCTTTGACTTTTTCCTTTCCTTCTCTTCACCTCAAATAAACGGGGTAAAGCATGGGGAGATATACACAAACCCCGTTAGAATATCCGTTGCAACGGGCGGAAAAATATATTTAAACGGAAAAGAAAAGGAAAACGAGTTTACCGTTTTTGAGGAAGGACAGCACACACTTCTCATAAAACAAAACGGTAACCTTAAAACAACGGTGAATTTCACCATATCTTATGAAAACGAAAACAATCCCTATAAATTCATTACCGCCGAAACCTCTCTTTCCAACGCCAAAACCGTGTCGGAGAGCGGAATTATCGTTGTTTGGAACGATATAAACAGAGGAATCAGATTATACGAAAGAGATACTACCCGACTTATTCGATACGTTAACGTGGGCGAGAGCGTTAAAGATATCTTTTTCGGGGAAAAATATCTCTATATATCGGGAACAAACCATATTTTCGGCATAAAAAAAGAAGAGCTGAAAACAAACGCCACTCTTTCCTCCCTTTATGAATTTACCTTCCCCGTTTCAGCGGCTGACTTCCACGAAAACGCTTTGTATTGTGTGGAAAGCAGTGCTATTAATTCGGGAACGGTAAAGAAAATTCCCCTTGACAGCTTTTACGAAGAGGAAATATGCTTTATAAGAAGTATTCCCGACGTTCTTTCCTACGATGAAATTACAGATTCCCTTGCTTTCCGCAAAAAAGGTGAGGAAAGGGTTTTCGTTTCACCCGTTTCGGGAGGAAGTATTTCCACCTTTTCGCCATTTGAAAGCAACGAAGAGGGCATTATTTTCAAAAACGGAAAAATCGCTTGCGGAGGAGAAGTTTTCTCCGTGAAAGAAAACCGACTCGTGTTTACTGCAAAGGATTCTTCTGCCCTTTATTTCGACGGGAAAACGCTTATTACAGAAAAAGCCTCATATAACGTGGAAACAGGTGAAATATTAGGATATCACGGATTGAGATTTTCCTCTGTAAGCTATGACGGAAAAACCTATTCATGCGCCTTTGGGGACGTTTCCCTTTATATTTCCGATTCTCTCCCTACCGCCTCCCCTACAGAACTTTCATATTCAACAGGTGCACCCTTTGGATTCACGGAGAATTATTACTTCTCAAAAAGCTTTACTCATACAGTTTGCTGCGGAGGAGATATAGTTGCTTCTTGTGACGAAAATGCATTATACGTTCTCGACAGCACAACCTTAAAGCCGAAAAGCCGCATATATCTTCCTTTTGTTCCCACAGGAATGAGCTGTGCGGGAAAAGAGGTTTACGTTTATTCGGAAAAAATAAACGTTTTGGGAGTTTACCGCACAGATACCCAAAAATTAACTCTCTACAACACACCTTGCGGAATTTCACAAATGACCGCTTGCACAAGCTACGCCGCTTTTATTGGAAAAGGTGATTTATACATCTGGGATATCAAAAAAAGCTCATTTGCCCTTGAAGCAGAGGGAGATTATATTTCCATTGCATTTTCCCACGATGGAAAAAACCTCTACACTACCCATTCAAGAAGCTTTTACACCGTTCTCACCTCCTACCTTATTCCCGAATTTGAAGCGGAATATGAACGCGTTCTCGACTATGAAGCAGAAGAAATCTTCTGCGACAACGCTTATTTATATATAAACACCGCCGCATATTCAACGAGAAACGGAGGAATTGCCGCCTCGTGCTCCTCCAAAATATACGGAAAATCTTCATCCGCTTTCATAACCGCAAAGGGATTATTTGAAAACGGTGAATATATAAGCTCTTTCGACGGAGCTTCCGATGCTTTCGTTTTGAAAGATAACGGAGAACTTTTGCTGATAAACGGTAAAAGAGCTGTTAAATTCAAAAATACCTACGGTGACGATTTCACCCGTCCTCCCGTTATTTCGGGATTCCAAAACGGAAAAACTTATAACGAAAGCGTAACCGTTGCTTTTTCAAAGGGTATTGCTTATCTTGACGGAAATCAAATAAAAAGCGGTCACGTTGTTTCTGACGGCGGAGAACACAGCTTGCTGTTACTCCTCCCCTTTGGAATGAAATATTCCTACAGCTTCAGAATCAACGCCAGCCTTACCTCTTTGAGAATAAAAGGCGGTGACACCGCTATAAAGGTTAACGATACGAAAGAATTTGAAGTGGAATTTCTCCCGTCGGGCTCCCCCGCGGAAGAGGTTGTATTCTACACGGATGACGATATTATAAGCGTAACCCCCGATGGAGTTGTAACGGGACTTGAAGCGGGAGAAGCTTATCTTTGCGCGTCTACCATAGACGGAAGAATCTACACGAAAATAAAAATATCCGTGCTTTCCTCCATGCTCGTTTTCACCTCCTCTTATCTTGGTACAGACAGAAACAACGGTATTTTATACGGTGTTTCCTCGGGAACTACCGTTGACGCTCTTATCAATTCCCTTGACCCGACTCTGAAAGAAAACGCTGTTATTTATCATGAGGGAAAAGAAGCGGCGGGAATTGTTAAAACGGGAATGGAAATAAGGCTTCTTAACAAAAAAGGTGAAGTTCTCGACAGCCTGCTTATTTCCGTTACGGGCGACTGCAACGGCGACGGCAACGTTGATATAGGCGACCTCACCACCGCCTGCCAGCTTATGAGCATGGAAAATGCAGAAGCGGTTTATGTGAAAAGTGCGGATTTCAGCAACACGGGAACGATAGACGTGGCTGATACCTTTACCTACAAGGAAATTATTTTAGGAAACGAAAAAACCGTGGAAAACGCCAACACTCAAAAGGAAAAATTCCAAGGCGGAATGTCCATAGAATGCATTACCGAAGCAGACGGTACTGTGACGGTTACCATCTTTGCGGAGGGCATTGGAATAAACGGTGTTTCGGGCAAGCTTAAATATGACGAGGAAAGCTTCACCTTCATTTCAGCAGAAAGAATAGGATATATAAGCGGAGCGGAGGATTTCGGGGAATACGTAAGCTTCCTTGCATCATTCAGAAAAGAAGCCTCTGACGAAAAGGAAAAAATAAAGGTAGCAGAGCTGACATTTCTTCCTATAGAATCCCGAAGCGGAACGTTCACCGCCGAGGAACTGATAGTTTTCACAGGTGAAACTTACGTTACGGAAAGCGTGACGAAAAAGTTTTCTTATTCGAGTGAGGATGATATTACCGCTCTCACCCCATCTGCAGGTATGCTTATTCCTCAATTCACCCCCGATAATTATTCCTACGTTTTAAAGCTTCCCGAAAACGTAACCTCTGTTACTTTCTCCCATGAGGGCACAGAGGATATAAACGTTATTATGGAGGATAAAATTTCCGACGGAAGCGTTATTAAAATCCTTTGCGGTGACAAGGAATACACGGTAACGGTAATAACTCAACACGTTCACGAAAACAGTGGCGTTCCTTTCTGGCTTATTGCAGTTATTTCCGTTTCGTTCGTTCTCATTGCAATTATTGTATTTTTCGGAAAGAGCATAAAAAGGCGTTTTTTTCCCGAAGAACAGGACATAAAGGGATAAAATTTTAAAAATATACTTGAAATATATAAATCTATGTGGTAAAATGATATAATCATAAGTATGGGTTTTTATAACTTCAACCCACGGAGGTATGAAAATGGGAGTATTTATAGCTATAGACGGATTAGATGCATCAGGTAAACAGACCCAGACAGAAAAGCTTTGCGAATATCTCAAAGAAAACGGAAAGGAATACAGAAGACTTTCTTTTCCCACTTACGATGAAAAATATTCAGCTCTTGTAAAGCTTTATTTAAGCGGTGCTTTCGGAGATAAGCCCACCGACGTCAATGCATACGCCGCATCTACTTTCTTTGCCGCGGACAGATACGCTTCGTATATGGCTGATTGGAAAAAGGATTACGATGGAGGAAAAATAATTATTTCCGACAGATATACAACTGCAAATGCGGTTCATCAGCTTTCCAAGCTTCCGAGAGAGGCATGGGAGGATTACCTTTCATGGCTTTGGAAATTTGAGTTTCAGCTTTTGGGACTTCCCAAACCCACAACGGTTATTTTCCTTCAGGTATCTCCCGAAACCTCCATGGCAATGGCAAAAAAACGTGCCGATGCAGAGGGCGGAAAAGTGGATATCCATGAAGGCTCTGCGGAATATATTCAAAAATGCTTCGATGCCGCACAATTTGCCGCAAGCACTTTAGGCTGGCATATTATCAAATGCGACAACGAAAACGGATTCCGCGACAGAGAAGAAATTTTCGGAGATATTTTATCCATCCTCAAAAAAACAGAGCTTGAATAATGGATATTACGTCAAATAAATTCGCTTCAAGCGTGAGAATTGCCGTCGATGGTGACAAAAAGTATTTATGTGAATTTTACCAACGTGTTTTTGGTGATGGAGAAGATGCGGTACAGCTTGTTTTTTCCATGGGAAAAACCTACGTTGCAGACGTAGGCGGAGATTCTCCCTTTATCGTTTCCGCTTTAACGGTTATAAGCGGGGATAACGGTGAGCGGTATTTAATATTCGGAGGTACTTTACCCCCTTTGAGAAACAGAGGCTTTTTTTCGGAGCTTTTAGAGGTTGTAAAAAGGGAAGAAAAGGAAAGCCGCGGTTTTGTTTTCATACATCCGAGAGAAAGAAACCTTCGCTTTCTTGAAAAGCGTGAATTCGTTCATAAAGCCTATGCTTTGGAATGCTTTTTAAAGGGTAGCTTGAAAAAGCCGCCCCGATTCGTTATTGAAAGTGGCTCGGGCTCAATGTATACCCTTTTGAAAAATCACTTTTTGGGGGAAGACCATTTCCCGAAAGAAGCTCTTTCTGTGCTTCATGACCGTTATCGTCGCAAAGGGAACGTAATAGCCAGAGTAAAAGAGGGATATATAGCATATTCTCCAAGTGAAGAAGAAAAAGGAACGTTCAACATTGAAGAATGCGTTTTAACTACGGAATCCCTTTTGAAGCTGCCCCGTGCCTTTAAAACCTGCATTCTGCCCGAAAGCAGAGCAGAAGAGCTTAAAAACGCCAAAATTCCTTTCACGAGAAAGCTCACCGCTCTTGCGGATTTCAACGTGGAAGGCAGATATATAAACGGATTATTCGATTAATCCTCAAAAAACAAACAGCCGACCGTAATAATGGATTTTTGAAATTTTCGTTTACTTCATTTAAAACTTCGGCTGAAATTACTCAAAATCAAGGAGAAAAACCTGATGGTTGTATTTTTCTTATTAGCAGACGGATTTGAAGAAACAGAGCTTATTGCTCCCGTGGATATTTTAAGAAGAGCGGGTGCTGACGTTAAGCTTGTTTCTATTGAAGACACTCTCGACGTAATCGGCTCTCACGGAATAACGATTCGTGCAGATATGAGTGCCTCTGATGCTGCAGCGTTGGAATTTGGAGCAATAGTTTTCCCCGGCGGGCTTAAAGGAACACAAAGACTTTCTGATTCTGTATGGACAGAAAAATTCCTCAAAACTGCCACAGAAAACGGAGCATACATTGGCGCAATCTGTGCCGCTCCTACTGTTTTGTCAAAAGCGGGATTATTAGAGGGAAAAAGCTTTTCCTGTTATCCCGGCTTTGAAAAAGAGATTGAAGAAGGAATCTACACAGAAAAAGCCGTTACTTGCGATGACGTTTTCATAACGGGAGAAGCGATGGGCGCGTCCTTTGAATTTGGCTTCAAGCTTTGCGAAATTATCATGGGAAAAGACGCGTCTGACCGTGTTAAAAACGATATTTGCTACAAAACCTGATTAAAAAATTAGAAACGTGCAAAGATAAAAGACATGAAGAATAAAAAGAACAAGAATAAAAATCAAAACCGAATATCCGGTGCCGCCTTTACCGCGCCATTTCTCGTTCTTTCCGTCATGGTGCTTTTATGGGCAGGTGAGTTTTACGTAAAACGAGCTTCTGCCGCGGGAGAAAACGTTTTCCTTTCCCTTTGCATCGTTCAGGCGATAGCCTTTTTAGCACCGACACTTTTATATTATCAACTGAAGCATCGTCGGCTTTCCACAAGCGTTCTCATATCGCCCATGAAAATAAACCAAGGGGTATTTATAATTTTTGCCTCACTTTTATTCTTTTCAGGGCAAATTCTCATCAGAATAATAACAATTAAGTATTTCGGTGTATCTGCACCGTCAGCCTCCGTTGTTCCCACAGAGAACGTTCCTGCAATTCAGCCGATTCTTGCGCTTTGTGTTGTTCCCGCCCTTTGTGAAGAGTTTTTCTTTCGCGGGGTTATACTCAGCGAATACAGAAGCTACGGACTTGCGAGGGCAGTTATTATATCCTCTGTTTTCTTTGCATTCTCCCATTTTTCCTTTTCGGGATTTTTGATTTATATTTTCACAGGGTTAATGCTTTCTTTCCTCACCGTTGTTTGTCGGTCTGTATTCCCTGCGATAATTCTCCATTTTGTCAACAACTTAATTGACTTATATGCGGGAAGCTTCTTTGAGAATTTTGCTGACAGCGGAAGCAACGCCTACTTTTTCCAATTTATACTCATTTTAATATTTCTCATTTCTTTATGGCGTGTTTTCTCAAGAATGCAACACATATATTCAAAATATGCGGAAACACCACCCAAAGAATCCTTAACCTTAAGCAAAAACGCCCCCCGTGGTGCTTTCAGCTCATGGACATTACTTTTGCCTATTGGCGCGTTTTTGCTGATTACCGCCGTTTCGGGATAATAAAGCCGAAAGGAGCTATTTAAGTATGTCTACAGATAACAGAAATCCAAACCTTGAAAACAAAAAAATTAATACGGAAGAATATACAGTAAGTGAATCCACCATAGACGAGTTTTTCGAGAGAGTCACCGATGATTCCCTGCTTTTATCCGAGGAAGAAACCGCGCGGGAAGCGGAAAGAAAGAAAAGAATCTTCAAGGGGAAAAAGAGAAACCGCAAGGAAGAAGCTAACGGTGGACTTGTTTCGGGACTTGCAAAGGCGGTTTTATACATCGTTTTTGTGCTTCTCTGTTCGGGATTTTTATCTTATTTCATAATAACCGCGGGAAACGACGTTTTCGGGCTTGTTAAAACGACTACTCCCGAGCCGTTCACCATCACCGCTGATGATAACTACAAAACCGTATCGGAAAAGCTGAAAGAAGCGGGTGCGGTGGAATATGACTGGCTTTTCAAGATGTTCGTAATTTTCCAAGAAGACGACACGGACAATATAGAGTTTCTCCAAGGGGAATACACTTTGGAAAGCGGACTTAACTACACTCAAATCTATTCCTATCTCACAACCGTACCTTACATTCGCAATGAGATACGAATAACTATCCCTGAGGGATTCACCACCGACCAGATTATCGATTTACTTGAAAGTGAAGGAATTTCCACAAGGGAAGAGCTTGTTGACGTAATCAACAACTATCCCTTCAAGCATGAATTTGTTCAGGAGCTTGAATCAAAGGGATACTCAAAGAACAGAATTTACCGCCTTGAAGGGTATTTATACCCCGACACTTATTATTTCTATGAGGACGACAACGCTGTTCAGGTTATAAACAAGTTTTTGAACAACTTCGATTCTAAATTCTGGGACGAATATGAGGACACCTACAAAGAAACCTGCATAAAAGCGGGACTTACCTTCGACGAGGTAATAACCCTTGCTTCTATCGTGCAGATGGAGGGTATCACCCTCTCCGACTTTGAAAACATCTCTCAAGTGTTCCACAACAGATTGAAGTCAAACACGTTAACAAAGCTGGAATCTTGCGCTACAGTTCAATATATCCTCGAGGAAAGACACGATATAATAACCGAGGCAGACACGAAGATTGACAACCCATACAACACCTATATGTATGAGGGATTGCCTCCCGGAGCTATTTGCAACCCTGGAATCAACGCTATTGAATCCTCTATTTTCCCCGCTTTCGATGCACAGATGCTTAAAGATAACAACATCAAGACCGCATATTTCTTTGTTTCCGACCTTGCAGGAAACATCTACTACGCCGAAACCTCAAAGGGTCATGAGAAAAACAAGGCTAAAGCCGACAAGATTAACGAACAGATTCTCAACGGTGAATACTTCGAGGACTGAGGGCGGAACTTCTTTTAATGCGGAATTCGGAATAAATGAAGCTTTTCTCACTCTGTTCAAAAAGCAAAATAATATATTAATATATTAATTGACTATTTTACAAAAATAGATTCGCTTTATCCAAAGTGGAAAAGCTCGCCTTTCAGCTTATCCATAATTCCGAATTACGCATTACGAATTCCGAATTATTTACAGTTCCGAATTAAACATAAACATTTCAGACAAAAGCGGTGAATTCACATGAAAAATGATAATGTAATCATGCAAAAAAGCAAGGCGTTCTCATTACGGATTATTAAACTTTATGTTCTTTTAAAAGAAGAGAAAAAAGAATATGTTTTATCAAGACAGATTTTAAAAAGTGGTACAAATATAGGTGCAAACGTCAAAGAAGCTATTCGTGGACAAACCAAACCCGACTTTTATGCAAAAATGAACATTGCTTTGAAAGAAGCAAGCGAAACAGAATATTGGCTTGAACTGTTGTTCGAGAGTAATTTTATTGAAAACACGCTATTCGAAAGCCTTTATTCAGACTGCCAAGAAATTATACGAATATTGGTTTCAATTACCAAAACCCAAAAACAACAATAAAATTTATTATTACATTAAATTTTGCTTTTTGAGCGGAGCGAGAAAAGCTTCATTTATTCCGAATTCCGCATTCCGAATTCCGCATTCCGAATTCCGCATTCCGAATTCCGCATTCCGAATTCCGCATTCCGAATTCCGCATTAAAAGAAGTTCCGCATTAGAAGTAGTTCCAATTAAGAAGGTGACAAATTCATAGCATGTTTGAAAAAAAAATAATAATAATATCGGGTCATTATGGTACGGGAAAGACTAACGTATCGGTAAATTTAGCTTTAAAGCTAAAGGAGAAATACGAAGAGATAAGCATCACCGACCTTGATACAGTAAACCCGTATTTCCGCACAGCAGACAACGAGAAATATCTCAACAGCAAGGGTATAAAGACCATATTGCCCAAATACGCCAACTCCAACGTTGATATTCCCTCCCTCCCCGAGAGCTTGTTCTCCATTTTTGACACAGAGGGGAAAGCCATAGTAGACGTGGGCGGTGACGATGACGGAGCGGCACCGTTAGGGTCGATAAAGAATCGTATTGAGAAATCGGGCTACGAGATGTATTGTGTTTGCAATTTTTGCAGACCGCAAACAGCTACAGCGGAAGATACCGCGGCGTTAATGGGGTCAATCGAGAGGATGTCGGGGTTAAAATTCACAGGGTTGATAAATAACACGAATCTCTCCTATGAAACCACCGCAGAAACGGTACTTGAATCTATACCAAAAATGGCGGAGCTTGAACGGATAACAGGGCTTAAGACCATAATGACAACAGTATCAGAAACCCTCGCTCCAGCCCTTGATGTTTTACCCGACGTTTTTTATATAGAAAACGTAACAAAAAAACTTTATTAAGTAGTTAAAAAAATAAAATATAAACTCTTTACCGAAAGGAAGTTTCAAAATGACAAAGCTTACGTTCAAAACAGATCTTTGTAAGGGATGCGGACTTTGTGTTCTTGCATGTCCGAAAAAGCTTTTAGCACTTGACGAAAAGACAGTTAATGCAAAAGGCTACCATCCCGCAGGGATAACCGACCAAAGCTCATGTATAGCATGTGCGATGTGTGCGATGATGTGTCCCGACGTAGTAATTAAAGTAGAAAAAGACTAATTAAAAATAAAGGAGACTTAAAAAATGGCTAAAAAAGTCTTGATGAAAGGCAACGAAGCATTAGCAGAAGCAGCCATTCGTTCCGGCTGTCGTTTGTTTTTTGGCTATCCGATAACACCTCAAACAGAGCTTTCTGAATATCTTGCAAAAAACATGCCTAAAGTAGGAGGACTTTGCCTCCAGGCTGAAAGTGAAATCGCAGGAATTAACATGGTACTTGGTGCAGCATCTACAGGTGCCAGAGTATTCACATCTTCTTCCTCACCAGGAATCAGCCTTAAATCCGAAGGTATTTCATACATAGTAGGCTCTGACCTCCCCTGTGTTATTATCAACGTACAGCGTGGTGGTCCGGGTCTTGGCGGAATCCAACCTGCACAGCAGGATTATTATCAAGCAACAAAGGCGTTAGGACACGGTGACATGCATTTCATCGTTCTTGCACCTGCATACGTTCAAGAAATGGCAACTCTTGTTGGAGAAGCCTTTGACTTGGCTGATATCTACAGAATGCCCGTTATGATTCTTGCTGACGGTGCATTGGGACAGATGATGGAGCCTGTTGATTTCGAGGCAAAACGCGAACGTGTTATTCCCGAAAAGACTTGGGCAACAACAGGACATGGAAATGCAAGAAAACACAACATTGTAAACTCTCTCTACATCAATCCCGACGAGCTTGAAAAAATCATTCTTGAAAGATATGAACGATACAAAGAGATAGAAGAAAAAGAAGTTCTTTTCGACACCTACATGGCTGACGATGCAGATATTCTTATCGTTTCCTACGGTATCACCGCAAGAATCGCTAAAACTGCAATCAACATGGCTCGCGAAAAGGGAATCAAGGTAGGACTTTTCAGACCTATCACCCTTTGGCCTTATCCTTCCAA
>JAZRPU010000152.1:0-11395 GCA_045649365.1 Eubacteriales bacterium
TGCATTGCTTTTTCAGCAGCGTAGGTAGCAACGTTACCTGAACCTGATACAACAACACGTTTTCCTTCAAAAGAATCGCCCTTTGCTTTGAGGATTTCGTTGGTGAAGTAGCAAAGACCATAACCTGTAGCTTGTTTTCTTGCGAGAGAGCCGCCGTAGGTAAGACCTTTTCCTGTGAGAACTCCTGTAAATTCGTTGCGGAGTCTTTTGTATTGACCGAACATGTAACCGATTTCTCTTGCGCCTGTTCCGATATCACCTGCAGGAACGTCAACGTCTGCACCGATATGTTTTGCAAGCTCTGTCATAAAGGATTGGCAGAAGCGCATAACTTCTCCGTCGCTCTTTCCTTTGGGGTCGAAGTCGGAGCCACCCTTACCACCGCCCATTGGGAGAGATGTGAGGGAGTTTTTGAAAATCTGTTCAAATCCGAGGAATTTGATAACGGATGCATTTACGGAAGGATGAAGTCTGATACCACCCTTGTAAGGACCGATAGCAGAGTTGTATTGAACTCTGTAACCGCGGTTTACTTGAACCTTTCCGTTGTCATCTACCCAGCTAACGCGGAACATGATGAAACGTTCGGGCTCAACAATTCTTTCGAACACGCCTGCTTCAACAAGGTCGGGGCGTTTGTCAGCAACAGGGTCGAGAGATTCAAAAACCTCTTTTACAGCCTGTAAATATTCGGGCTCGTTAGGATTACGTTTTAATGTCTTTTCGTAAACTTCTGCAAGATGTGCATTTTTGATTGCCATAAGAATTTCCTCCAATAATAGTCAATGTCTATATTTTTTTATTTAAAGCTTAAATAATTTTCTGGATTTGTGTGTTTTCCGTTAAGTCGAATTTCGAAATGCAAATGCGGTCCTGTGGAGCGACCCGTGGAGCCTATCGTTCCGATAGGGTCACCTGCGGAAACTGTATCTCCTTTAGAAACCAAACGTTTTTTGAAATGCATATACACGGTGGAAAAGCCGTATTCATGCTCTATAATAACGTAATTTCCTCTTGATGAAGAATAACCCGATTCCACAACAACACCGTCAGCAGCGGTAACAACTGTGTCACCGTAACAGCTTCCCTTTTTGTCAACAAGGTCTATGCCCGAGTGAAACTCATAACCGTTTAAATATCTGTATCCGTATGGTGAGGAAATAATACCGTTATAAGGCTTGATAAAATAAGCAAGCTCGCTTGATGCCAATTGCATTGAAGGAGTAACACCGACTTCTATAACTCTTTCCTGCGGGGCATTTACAACGTTTTCGAGAATGAGCTTCTGAGAAACGGTTTCGCCATCAATCTTTTTTGTTTCGTAGATTTGTTTGACTGTTCCGTTTTCTCCCTCTGAAATAACTTTTTCGTAGGATTTGCTCACCCCGTATGTATATTCGTATTTAGTTTGAAATTCTGTTTCCGTTATAGCTTCTGTAAACGAAACCTCGGAAAGACTGATAACAATTATCTCGCCCTCGGCAGTTTCAACCTGCGGTTTTCCCAAAAGAACGGAAACACCCATGGAAATTTCAGATTCTTCGGGGGTGGAAAAGCTTTTTTCGGCGTATTCACCTTTTATTATTTCCACGTTGTTCAAGAGAGAACAACTATCTCCCGCTTTATAATATCTTTTTGCTTTTTCCAAAAGCTTTTCAGAAAGAAGCTCTGCTTCTGAAAGGTCTTTTAAAATGCAAACTGTTTTTGAATCAACAGAAATTGCATATCCCACAGAAAGCTTTTCTTTCGATGAATCAGAAGCGTTTGAAGATACCTTTGATGCGGCGCTGAAGCAAAAAAGCAAGCAGACAACAAGCAATGCAAAGGCAACGGTAAGCTTCGATAATCTTATATTTTTAAACATAATAAAGAATTACCTCGTAGTATTATATCTACGGTGAATGTATTATACTCTTTTTTTTCACCATTTTCAAGCACTTTCCGTATAAGAATACTTTATAACTGACATAATTTCAAGTAATAAATAATGATAAAAAGTAAATTTTTTTGGTTTTTGGGGCTTTTTAGCGTTTTTTTGCAGTTTGAACTTAAAAAAGGGATTGAAAAATTGAAGAAAAAATACTATAATTTATATTGCAGAAAGGAGCTTTTCATGAGTAAAATTGACGTTTTAAAAAGAAACAGAAATGGCAGACAGATAAAGGATACGTTTTATTACAGAAACAGGTTTTTCTGCAACAGCGCTATTTATCTTGTTTTTTCTGTTCTGATTTATATATTCAGCCGTTTATGGCGCGGATTTGCAGATATTATTTCTGAATATCTTGGCGGCGCTTTGAGATTGATTCTTGCGGGCTTTACCTCCATATTTCCTTTTTCCGTTGCGGAGGTCATTCTGTTGTTGCTTCTTCCGCTTGTTATTATATTGCTGTTTTTCGCTCCCGACAAGGATGAGGGAAAATATATGACAAGAAATTCCTACGCTGCGTTGGGGATATTGTTTTTGCTTATTTCTTTATACTTGTCTGTATTTGCTCCCTGTTATTTCAGAACTCCCGTGGGCGAGGAGCTGGAGCTGGACAGAGAAGCTGTATCTGTAGAAGACGTTTATAATGCATCTGTTATAGTTTCATCAGAGCTTAAGGCTCTTGAAAACCGCGTTGTTTCAGATTATAGCGGAAAAACCCTTATGCCATATTCCTATTCCGAATTGGTGTTCAAGCTTAATGAGGCTTATGATTCCCTTACTGAAAAATATGATTTTATAAGTGATTTTTATTCTTATCCAAAGCCCCTTTTTATTTCGGAGCTGATGCCATATACGAGAATTTCCGGTTTTTACACCTTCTTCACGGGGGAATCAAACATAAGTACAGCATATCCCGATTTCATGTTGCCTTTTACAATGGCTCACGAAATGGCGCATCAACGGGGAATCGCCAAAGAAGATGAAGCGAATTTTGTTGCTTTTCTTGTTTGTATGGAGAGCAACGATGATTATATCAGATATAGCGGATACACGGAAATGATGAATTATCTTACCGATTCCCTTTATCTTTCCGACTATGAGCTTTATGAAAGCGTTTATACTTCCGCACCAAAGGTTTATAAAAGGGAATATTCTGCATACGTCAGCTTTATCAGAGGTACAGATTCCAAAGCTGTTTCAGACTTTACACAGGCAGTAAACGACTCTATGCTTCAAAGTCAGGGACAATCTGCGGGTACTGACAGCTACGGACTTGTAACCGAGCTTGCGGCGGCATATTATAAATCCATTCCAAAAGAATAGAGTACAAAATAAAATCTTGACTTTAAGGCTTGACATGGGAAAATCCGTGTTGTATAATACAATTTGAAGATTATGTAAAGGAGCATCGTTTTGGAAAGAAAAGTATTAAAGACTTTTAAAAGAATATCCGCGGGAACTATAGCTTTGGGTATTTCCGCTTCGATGTTGTTTTCTCTTTCTTCCTGTGCTTCTCTGAAAATGTATTTTGCGGGAGAGGTTACAGACACGGGAATAAGCATCGATTCTGTTGCCTCGGGGAAAGTATATACCCCCGAAAGTGCAGAAAGTAACGTTGCAAAAAGCCCTTACGATACCGTTTATGAGAATTGTCTTTTTGTGGGAAACACGGTGATGTGTGATTTCTATAAAACCGTTGAAATCTGGCGGGAAAGCTCATCAGAGCTTTTTTCACGCTCATATTTTTTCTGCAATGAAAACTTCGGTGTTTATGAGAATAATTACACAAAGCCCTCTTTGGCATCGTCACATCATCCCGTGCTTGAATACGGTGATGAAAGCGTGAAATGTACCGTGGAGGAGGCTGTGGAAAAAACGGGCGTTTCACGGGTAGTTTTTTGTCTGGCGGGAATAAACGATTTGCCTGTTTATGGCGATGAAGAAAATTGCCACGTTAAAACTGCGGCGGAAATGGCAAAGCTTATTCGTTCGCTCAAAGAAAAATTCTACGGTTTGTCTGTGGTTGTTGTGTCTACTCCGCCCATTTCTGATTCTTCCACACAAATGAAAAGCGTTAACAATCAAAAAATATCTCAACTCAATGAAGAAATGAGCAGAGTTTGCACCGAGAACGGAGCGGACTTTATAGATATATCGTCTTTGATGTGCAACGAAAAGGGTGCTTTGAAAGAGGAATTTTGTTCAGACGGATATTGTAAATTAACCGAAAAAGGATGCAAAGTAATTCTTGCAGCTTTGCGATATTATGCGAAAGAAAGAAAAGGAGAAATATAATGTTAAAAAAGATTTTATGTTCAACTATTGCGGTGGCTTTTTTGCTTCTCGCCGCATCATGCACACCTATTGAAACCTCTGAAGAAAGCTCTTCGGGGGATGTAAGCGGTAACGTTTCCAAGGTGGAATCATCAGAAAGCGCATCTTCCGAAGAAAGCTTCGGCGAAAACGCTTCTTTAGAAGAAGCATCAGAAGAAGTTTCCTATGACGAGGAGGTTATAGTTCCCTCTGTTGTAACTGCCGATTCTGTGGATTCATTTTTTAACGGAAGTATTTTTGTTGGTAACTCAATAATGCTTAAATATGAGAAATTCGTTTCCAATTACCGTGCTTCAACGGTAAGTGACTTTTTGGGAACGTCAAAATTTTTCTGCGGAGGCTCTTTCGGGGTATATCACAATAACCATACTCCCGCCACATCCGAAGGTGCTGTTAACCCTACTTACCAAGGAACAAAATACAGCGTTCAGGACATGGTAGGCGTTGCAAAGCCCGAACGCGTTTTTCTTAACCTTGCAGGTCTTAACGATATGGGTATCTTTCCCGTAAGCAGCTGTGCGGAAGATACTGCAAAGGAAATGATTCAGATTATCAAGGATATAAATTCTCAATATCCCGACGTTGAAGTAGTTGTTTTAAGTACAACTTACATGATAAAGAGCTGGAACAGTATGGCAAGATTGAATAACGAGAATTTGAGCATTATGAATAATTTAGTTCTCGATTATTGTAATGCTAATGGAGTTGACTTCGTTGATGTTTCAACTCTTCTCACAGAAAACGGATGCCTTGCAGATAAATATTGCTCCGACCCTGATAGCGGCGGATGCCATCTTAACGATAGCGGTTGCCTCGTTTGGACAGGGATTCTCAGAAACTATGCCGCTAAAAAGCTGGCAGGAGCTTATAAAAATCCCGAAAGCATGCCTTCTCTTTCAAAAGGCTGATTTTCAAAGGGTGATGTATGAAAAAAAGGATTTTATCATTATTACTTTTGCTCACCTTGAGCCTTTCTGCTTGTCAGAGCGACGTTGAGAGCAAGGATGAGCAAAGCGGTGAGCTTTCTTCCGTGGAGATATTATCTTCTACAGCAGAAGAATTTGAAAACGCGGAAAGTGTTGAAAGCGTTGAAAGTGTTGAAAGCTCTGAAAACTCCGATATTTCCGACGTTTCCGAAAGCTCTGAAGCTTCTGAAAGCACAGAAAGTGTAGAAAGTTCGGAAAGCATTTCCGCTTTGGAAAGCTCTGTTAGTATTGAAAGCACGGAAACTGTTAATTCTTCTGAAGAAGAAAGCTCTGAAGAAACCCCATCTGTTCCCGATTCAAGCTATGAGGTTATGGACACTCCGATTATCCCCGTTCCCGAAACGGTGGAATCTTCATCAGCCGACGTGTTTTTCAATGACAGCGTTTTCGTTGGAAACTCTATAATGTTGGGTTTCTCTAAATTCACAAATTCTCAAAGAGCGGGAAGTGTTTCCGACTTCCTTGGAACAGCGAAATTTTTCTGCGCGGGAGATTTTGGTATATATCACAACAACAGAACGCCTGCTTCCTCAAGTAAAGCAAGCAACCCTACTTATGCAGGAAAAAAATACAGCGTTGAAGATGCAGTAGGAGTTATGGGAGCCAAAACCGTATATCTCAACTTAATGGGGCTTAACGATTTGGCTTTATACGGTGACTCTAAAAATTGCTCAAGAAAATGTGCCGATGACGTTATAAAGCTGATAAAGACTATAAATGACAGATATCCCCACGTTAATGTGGTAGTTTTAAGTGCAACGTATTTAACCGCATCAAGAAATAATTACCCCAGCCTTAATAATAAGAATCTCAGCTTGATGAATAATTATCTTCTTGATTACTGCAATGAAAACGGACTTGATTTTATTGATATAGCCTCTCAATTAACGGAAAACGGATGCCTTGCGGATAAATATGCATCAGACGGTTATTGTCATTTGTGGACTGCGGGCTTTAAGGTATGGACAGCTATTTTGCGCGACTACGCCGTGAAAAAGCAAAACGGAACGTACACAAATCCCGAAAAGATGCCTGTTTTGGGTATTAATAAATAATTTAAAAAAATCTGATTAACAAAACCGAATTTATATTGAAAGGAAAACAACATGAAAAAATTTATGAAAAAAGCCGCTTTGGCTCTCATTATAAGCGCACTTCTCGTTTCTATGGCTTCCTGTGGAGAAGAAGCATCATCTACCGACGCGTCTTCTATAGCTTCGGAGCAATCTGTAACCCCTATCACAGCAGAAGATTTTAAATCCTTGATTCTTAAAAACGTTGCCTTTGAGGGAGATATGATAGACTGTACAAAGCTTACAGATTATCCCCTTGATACTCACGGTATCCCTGCAGATGCATATTCTTCTTACGTTTACGTTGAGGTTTCAGATACCACAAATTCCTATGAAACTGTAATAATTTTCAACGCTACTTCTTCTGAAAACGCTTCTTTAATTAAAGAAAAGCTGGATTCATATATAAGCAGTCTTAAAGCACAGTTTGAAAATTACAATGCAACTATTATCGACATGGTTAACAAATCTGTTGTCAAGGCTGACGGAAACAAGGTGTATCTGGTAATTTCTCCTAACGTAAGTCAGATAGAAAACGTTATCAAAGCAAATCTTGATTCATTTAAATAATATCGGACGGTGAAATTAATTTGAACGGATTTTCAAAATATGGGAAGATATTAAGTGTCTTTCTGCTTTTGCCAACGTTTTTTTTGGCTATATATCTTGCCGTTACCGCTAACAACGAAATTGAAGTTGAAGACGTTCTGGCGGTAAGCGTATCAGATACAAAGTATAAGCATCGTTACAGCGGAAAAGACGATATAGAAGAATATGTTTCTCTTATTCTTGACTCAAAGGATAACGCACCTCAAGAAATAGATGAGAATTCTCTTTCCTATAAAATTGAGTTTGAAATGAAAAACGGAAGCACTAAAGCTTATGAGTTTTATCCGTCTTTAAGAGGAGAATGCTTGATTAAAGACAGCAAGGGACTTATTAGAAGTGCTGAAGACGTTTCCTCTCTTCTTCTCCGTGTGGAATATGAGGAGGTATTCGTTCCCAGACATCTTCCAACGTTGTCAGTTCTTACTGTTGATGGGGAGCGTCAGGTATCACCCGCTGAATACCTTTGGAATTTCAAAAAAACGGGAGATAATTATTATCATTTTGATGAAACGGATACTGTTTCAAAATTGCCTGTTTACAGCGTTTCTGCAGATGCTTTGAAAAAGGGAGCTACTTCTTTTTCTGTTACTCCCGATGAAATTAAAATTGCATATACAGTTAACGGAGCTTCCTACAGCAAGGTGGAAAATCTTTCCTTGAAAGATGGAGATTCTTTGGAAATAACCGTATCTGCTCTTTGGAAAGAAAATAAAAACGGACTGTTTTTCGGAGAGGGAAAATGGAAATTCAATGCGGTTTATAAGGATTCTCCCATAATAACAATAAATAAAACAGAAGCTGTTCTGGGAGATTGCCTTGTTTTATATGCAGAAAATATTGACGAGGGTGAAACAGTTTCGCTGGAAACGGAGATATCTACCTTTAAGACTCCGAAGGTATTCAAAGGAACAGATAAAAATTTCATATTGCTTCCCATTGACGTTAACACAAAGGATGGTGAGCATTCTTTAACGGCTTCATACAGAGATTCGAGCTTTCAGTTTAAAGTAAAAGTTACTGCTGTGTCAAACGGATTTTTCATTAAGAATATAAACGCGGAAACTTATAATTCTGTAACGAGTCCTGCGGGCTTGAAGGAATATGAAAGCTTTATCTCAACCCTTGTTGATAAAACGTCAAGTGGCTTTTTGTGGGAATCCTCAAAGCTTCTCCCCGCTGTAGAGGGAGCTTGTGAAGTTGGTTTTGCTTCAGAGGTGCTTTACAATGGTTTACCTCCACAGGTTTATTTTGAGGGCGAAAGCTACGCTGTCCCTGTGAAAACTTCAGTTAAATCTGCCGCAAAGGGAAAGGTTGTCTTTGCAGGCGAAACTGCAAAAACGGGAAAAGCTATAGTTATTGACCACGGTTGCGGAATAATGACTCATTATTATCATTTGTCCGTTGTTTCCTCCATGGAGGGTGAAGAAATTGAAGCGGGAAAGCTGATAGCTCTTTCAGGAAAAAGCGGATTCACGGATAAAGAAGACCTTTATTTTGCTGTAAGCATAAACGGTGTGTTTGTAAATCCAAAGCTTTTTTATATAAGTGAATAAAACAGCAAAAATAGTGGCTGTAAAAAACCATACGTTTTTTACAGCCACTTGAATTTAATACAATTTATTTGTAAAGATTATATTCCCCGAGGAAATAGCTTTTAATTCTCATATAGTCTGTTATATCGACTATGTTATCTTCTGTAATATCTGCCGCTATTTTTATATAAACGTCGAGTTCCTCTGCATTAAGGAATGAAGATTTGATTTTGAGCAGGTCAGACGTGTCTACCGCGCCATCGCTGTTTACGTCACCAAGAACTATAAAAGTGTCGGCATCATAAACGGTGTGCTCTTGGGGAACGTAAATTTTTGCTTGAAATCCTGTTCCGACTACAATGTCTTCCAAAACCTTGTAGGAATTTGTGCCATAAATATCAATGAATTGAATTGCTTCAAAAAACTCTTCTAATGCCATTCCTGCGGTTTCGCCTTCAGGAATAAATATTAAGTTGCCTTTTTGTTCGTAACGAGAATCGTCTTTGAGAGAGATATAATGAGGAATATCGAGCATATCTTGAGGCTCACCGGAAACCGCTCTTTCTCCCAAAGAAAGTGCATTAGTATTGCCGAAAGCAAAGCTAAAAGCAGAAATGCAGATAATTGAAGCTAAAGAAATGGCAAAAACTTTAAAATTTTTAATTTTCATAGATAATTACCTCCTGAATGACTTTAGAAAGTGGGTATTGCCATCACTCTTTGTGTACAATATACAACATATTCGTGTGTTTGTCAATGCCTTTTGTGAAAAAAGTTTAAAGAATGAAATAATAAAAAGAACCATAATTGACAATAAAGAAACAATTATGGTTCGTAATAAATTTTTTGAAAATATTACCTTGGTAAAAGGTAGTAGAATCCTTTGACAAATAAAATGTAATAAGTATAATAAATTCAGAGAATCAATATGGTTATCTGAATTTTATTTTTCTTTTTTGGGAGTAAGTTTTTCCAGCTCTTTCATAAAGTCTGAAACGTCTTTGAATTCGCGGTAAACTGAAGCGAATCGAACGTATGCAACTTCGTCAAGAGCCCTTAATTCTTCCATTACTATTTCCCCGATATAAGTAGAGGTAACTTCTCTTTGAATCGTACTGCTTATTTCTTGCTCTATTTTCTTTGCAATCTGGTCCATCTGTTCCCGAGTAATCTGACGCTTTGCACAAGCTCTTAAAATGCTGCCGAAAACCTTGTTTCTGTCAAATTGCTCTCTTGAGCCGTCTTTTTTCAAAACGGTCAACGGAGAAACCTCAAAGGATTCATAAGTAGTGAATCGTTTCCCGCATTTTGGACAAAGTCTTCTGCGGCGAATTGTGGCGTTGTCTGTGCCAGGACGGGAGTCTATAACCTTGCTGTCAAAATAAGAGCAAAAAGGACACTTCATAAATAAACCTCATTTCTTCAATTAAAAAGGAGACGGATATGAAAGAAAAAATAAAAAATAAATCTCTGATTCCGCAATGCTTACATATTCTTTTTTGTGGCACTATAGTTGTTTTAGCCATCGTTTCCGCCTACGTTTGCGTTTGCGGAAACGACGGAGCTTTAACTGTGAGTGAAATTAAATGTGCTGCAGAATATTTTTTTATCTGTATTACGGAAATATTGTTTTTCAGCTTGTCCTTTGATTTGATTTACAAATACGAAACAAGCTTTTGAGAAAGAAAATCAGTTATCTTTTTTTCCGGGGAATAATTTGTTCAAAGCCATTGTAGCAATAGCAATAAGACCTAAAACAAGAAAGATTCCTAACATTCCGAAAACAAGAGAGGGGAGAGCATGGTTTGTGAAAGCTTCGGAACCACCCTTGGGCCATTCTTTAGGCTCTTCGGTTGTTTCTATAGATTCAGTAGTATCACCATCAGAGGTAACGGATTCTGTGCTTATAGCAGATTCTTCAGCGACAGTTGAGCTTTGAGAAGCTTCAGCAGATTCTTCAGCGAAAGTTGAGCTTTGGGAAGCTTCAGCAGATTCTATTGAAATTTGTTCATTTTCTAAAACGTAAAGCATTATCTTTCTCCTCCTTACATAAATTCAGCAAGTAAGCTCATCATAAGACCGCCTGCAACAACGGATGCAATCTGTCCTGCAGCGTTTGCACCTGCTGCATGCATGAGCAAGAAGTTTGTGTTATCTTCTTTAAGTCCCATTTTGTGAATAACACGGGAGGACATGGGGAAAGCGGAAATACCCGCCGCACCAATCATGGGGTTTATCTTCTTCTTTGAGAAAAGATTTAAAAACTTTGCGAACATAATACCGCCAAAGGTATCGAAAACGAAAGCGGCAAGACCAAGACCCATAATGAGAAGTGTGTCAAGCTTAAGGAATTCATCAGCTTGGAGAGAGAATGAAATTGAAATACCCAAAACGATAGTGACTAAATTTGCCAATTCTTTTTGAGCTGTTTGAGAAAGGTTGTTGAGAACTCCGCATTCGCGAATGAGATTTCCGAGCATAAGGAAGCCAACAAGCTCAACAGCACCGGGAGCAAATATACCTGCAATAACAGTTATTACTACAGGGAAAAGAATACGAGTTGTTTTGGAAACGGATGCTCCGTTATATTCCATGCGGATAAGTCTTTCCTTACGGGTTGTGCAGAGCTTGATAACCGCAGGTTGAATAATAGGCACAAGAGCCATGTAGGAATAAGCTGCTACAACTATAGCACCTGTGTAGTTTGAGCCTAATTTGTTAGAAAGAGCAATGGAAGTGGGACCGTCAGCAGAGCCGATAATTCCGATTGCAGCCGCATCATTAAGGTCAAAGAAAAAGCTTGCGGCACAGAAGGTGAAGAAAATACCAAATTGACCCGCCGCACCAAAGAGAATCAGCTTCGGGTTGGTGAGCAACGGGCCGAAGTCCATCATAGCACCTATACCGATGAACAAAAGCAAGGGGAAAAGC
>JAZRPU010000153.1:0-1652 GCA_045649365.1 Eubacteriales bacterium
GAAAGATAAAAAAGAATTGGTATCACCTAAAACGGGCTTGTATTTATTGATAATCTTTGTTTTGCTTATGGTTATTATGTTTTCTTTTTCAGCTCTGTTTTCATCTGAAGGCTTTTCAGACGCTATGGCAGAAAACAGCAATATTGTTGTGGGCGATGCAAAAGGCGATAACGGAAAAATAACTATTGTCATTGATGCAGGCCACGGAGGAGAAGACCCGGGAGCAGTTGTTGGTGACCTTTGCGAAAAAGAGATAAATTTAATTATAGCAAAAAAGCTGGAAAAACTTTTCTCTGTAGGCGATTATAACGTTGTTCTGACAAGAAGTGAAGACGTTTTGCTTTATAACGAGGGAGAAGAAAATAAGAAAAAGCAGTATGATTTGAAAAACAGAGCAGAGATTGCTCAATCATACGATAAACCTGTTTTTGTCAGCATTCACGTTAATAAATTCTATTTAAGCTCTTGTAAGGGTGCACAAGTTTTTTATGCTGATAATCAGTTGAGCCAAGGTTTAGCTGAAAATATTCAAAGCTCTATAAAGCTTCTTCAGAATGATAATAACAGAGAAGCTAAAAACGGGTCATCAACAGTATATCTTTTGGAAAGACTAAACTGTCCCGCTGTTTTGGTGGAATGCGGTTTTCTTTCCAACGAATCCGATGCAAATTCTTTGTCTGACGAAAAATATACTGATGAGCTTTCGGTTTTGATATATAAAGGAATTATAGAATGGATATGTGAAAATGAAACAAATATACGTTTGCGATGATTGCGGATATGAGTGCGCTAAATGGTATGGAAAATGTCCTTCCTGCGGAAGCTGGAACAGCTTGAAAGAATTATCCGTTGATGATGGTAAGAAAAATAAAAAAGGAACGTCAGTTAAAAAAATAATAACGAAAGAAAACTCAAAAGCCGTACCTATCGGCTCATTTGAGCTTTCAAAAAGCATAAGATTTTCCACAGGAATAGGGGAATTTGACAGAGTATTGGGTGGGGGAATTGTAAAAGGCTCCGTTGTTCTTTTATCAGGCGAACCTGGTGTTGGTAAATCCACGTTGCTTTTGCAAATATGTCAATATGTTGGTAAAGAAAAAAAACTTCTATATGCCTCTGGGGAAGAATCGGGAGCGCAAATAAAGTTGAGAGCATCCCGCTTGGGAGTTGATACCGATAATCTGCTTTTACTTTGCGAGAATAACGTAGAAACTGTAATAGGGGAGATTGATTGTAATTCTCCCGATATAGTTATTATTGACTCCATTCAGACAATGTACGACCCCGATATTTCATCTTCGCCTGGCTCTGTAACACAAGTAAGGCAAAGTACCTTCCGTCTTATAGAAAATGCAAAGGAGCATGACAGAGCTATAATAATCGTTGGTCACGTTAATAAAGACGGTAATATCGCAGGTCCTAAAATTCTTGAACACATGGTTGATGCTGTTCTTCATTTTGAGGGCGATAAACAACATACTCATAGAATAATACGAGCAGCAAAAAACAGATTCGGGTCAACTAATGAGGTGGGTATTTTTGAAATGTCTGATGGCGGACTTTCTCCTGTGGAAAATCCATCTGAAGCGTTAATGGCTCAAAGATTGAAAGGAGTTTCGGGATTTTGCCCTGTATGTACCGTTGAAGGAACA
>JAZRPU010000154.1:0-5468 GCA_045649365.1 Eubacteriales bacterium
TCTTTCTACTCCCGATGAATCCTATCACGGTGTAACATATACTGAAAAATTTGGAAAATCTGCATATATTGCAAAAGCAAGACTTCAGCTTACAAGAGATTTTGGAACTTATCCTCCCGCGTTCAGTGCCTTTTTGTTGGATTTAGGTATTCAAACCTTAAATGTTCGTATGAAAGAACATTGCGAAAATGCTCTTAAGGTTGCTAAATATCTTGAAGCTTCTGATAAAGTTGAAAAGGTATTCTATCCTGCACTTGAAAACGATTCATATAATTCCTTGGCAAAAAAATATATGCCAAAGGGTTCCAGCGGTGTAGTTTCATTCGTGTTAAAAGGTGGAAGAGCATCAGCCATGGAGTTTATGAAGTCATTGAAAATGGCTACTAATGCTGTTCACGTAGCCGCTGTTAATACAATGGTACTTCATCCCGCTTCTGCAACCCACAGACAGCTTACTGACGAACAATTGGTAGGTGCGGGTGTTGCACCTGGACTTATCCGTTTCTCGGTTGGTATTGAACATATTGACGATATTCTTGCAGACGTAAAAGAAGCTTTGGAAAAATGCGAGTAGTATTAATATTTTGCGGTGATAACGGTGCGCAGTATTTCAACGATGCTTGCAAAGAATACGAAAAAAGAATCTCTGCATTTGCTGAAATTGAAACTATAAGGATTCGTCCTGAAGCTTTAGATGAAAATAAGGTTTTGCCCCAAAACGTAATTGATAAAGCTCTTGATAATGAGGCGGAAAAGATAATTTCAGCAATACCAAAAGGGGCGTATAAAATCGCATTGTGCATTGAGGGAAAGAAAATTTCTTCAGAAGAGCTTTCCGTTCTCGTTGAAGATAAACGGAAAATAGGATATTCTTCTTTCGCATTTATTATAGGCTCAAGCTTTGGTCTTTCTCCAAAGGTGAAAAATCTATGTGATTATAAACTTTCAATGTCGCCTATGACATTTCCGCACCAGCTTGCCCGTGTAATGTTGTTGGAACAAATATACAGAGGGTTTACTATCTCGGCGGGCAAACGGTATCATAAATAAATTTACTATATGTCTTTTTATTTATTTTAAAAAAATTGTAAAAAGCTCTTGAAAAACATATTCTTTTGTGGTATTATGTATTCGTAGACAGACTCTATACAATAAAGATTTACGGAGGATTTACTTATGGCATACTTAATTGATAAGGACACATGCATCGGCTGCGGAACATGCGAAGCAGAATGTCCCATCGGAGCAATCAAAGTTGATACAGACGGCAAGTACGTTATCAACGCTGATGAATGTCTTGGTTGTGGAGCATGCGCAGGCGTCTGCCCTGTTGATGCTATTAAAGCCCAGTAATCAAAACAAATTAAAGGCTGTTGCGTTCTGAATGTTCGCAGCAGCCTTTTTTTTATAAAAAAATTGTTAATTTCAATAAAAACCTATTGAAAAATTGATTGTTGTGTTGTATAATATGTTTAAATAAATTTAATTATTTATCTTATAATTTTATATAAATTTTTATCTTATAATTTTATATAAAATTTTGTTTTTTTCGAGTTAATACATAATGGCAAGTTGAGAGGAGGTACCAACATGGCAAAAATGTATATTTCCCCTTCAAAAATAACGGGTATTATTAAAGCACCGCCTTCTAAATCGATGGCTCACAAGGCATTGTTCTGTGCGGCTTTATCAGGCGGAGAATGCAGAATTTCAAATGCGGGCGTTAGTGACGACGTTAAAGCTACCATCTCATGTTTAACACAGCTTGGTGTTATGATTGAATATGATGGAAACGATTTGATTGTGAACGGTAAAGGAATCAATTCCATCAACAAAGAAAAGCATTATGAATTCCAATGTAAACAAAGCGGTGCTACTCTTCGTTTGGCTGTTCCTCTTTCTGCTGTTCTTGGTTTAAGTGCATCTTTTTATGGAACGGGTGGATTACCTAAACGCTCTGTTTCTGAATTTAAAACCTTGTTTGAAAATAGTGGTACAGAAATATATAAAAATAATAATGAAATTATTTCTGTGAGAGGGAAGCTTGATTCTGATGAAATATTTGTTCCTACAGATTCATCACCTCAATTTTTGTCGGGAATTATGATTGCTTTACCATACAGAGAGAAAGCGTGTTCAATTGCTCTTTCTAATGAGGTTTCTTTCAGAGAATACGTAAGCCCTGTTTCTTTTGTTCAAAAGTCTTTTGGCGTAAATCCATTGTATGAATCTGATGCAAATAAGATTTTAATTCAAGCAAAAGGCTATAATACTGGTAATTTTTCAGTCGAGGGTGACTATTCTCTTTCTGCTTCATATCTTGTTGCAGGTGCGCTTGGAGATGGTATTACTGTTGATAATCTTTATTCTGCTTCAACTCAAACTGATAGAAGAATTATAAATATACTTTCAGATTACGGTGCTAATGTGATACAAGCGGAAAACTTTGTTTCAGTTTCAAGAAGCAGAACTTCTCCTATTGACGTTGATTGTGCGGATATTCCTCATCTTGTGCCTATTCTTGCTGTTTTAGCTTGCTTTGCCAAAGGTAAAAGCCGCCTTGAAAACTGTGGAGAAACATATTATAGAGAGAGCGACCGTTTGCATCAGGTTTGCGATGCTTTAACTTCCCTTGGTGCTGATGTTGAAGTAATTGGTGATGATTTGTATATTTTAGGACATGGCGCTCTTGATGGAGGCGAAGCATCTGATTACGGTGATCATAGAATTGCAATGGCTCTTTCGGTTGCTGCTGCTTTTTCAAAGGGCGAAAGCTCTATAGAATCAAATGATTCTGTTAAAAAGTCCTATCCTGCTTTCTTTAGCGATTTTACAAAGGTTGGCGGTAAAAGACAACTTCCTAAAAAAGAAGTTTTATTTGGAGATTCTGAACAGGAATCGTATAAAGATAAATCAGGCAAAATATATTTTGATTGATATTTGCATTTATCAACTGTATTTTAAAATATCAAATAAATTGCGCCCGAAAAGGAATTTTCTTTTCGGGCTTTTTGCTTTTAAAATAGCTATTGACTTTTTGTAAAAAAAATAGTATAATAAGCTTTAGAAAAGAAACGAAATGTTTCTGTTGTGAAGGAGGAATGTTTTTTGGGTGGCATCAGAAAGAAAAATCCGGAAATAATGAAAAAAATTATTGAGTATTCAGAAAATTATTATTTTGAACATAAAAAATCTCCCTCCATGGGAGATATATCCAGTGCCTTGAAAATAAGCAGGTCAACAGCTTACAAATATCTTGTAGAAATGGATTCTAAAGGAATGGTTTCCTACGACGGTAAAATAATAAAAACCGCAGGTATATCAAAGGTGAGTAACAATACCGTTAGAGTTCCCGTGTTGGGAAATATTGTTTGTGGTGCCCCTGAATATGCCGAAGAAAACTTTGAAGAATACGTTTCTCTTCCTGAATTATTGTTTGGAAAAGGAGAAATGTTTATTTTAAGAACGTACGGCGATTCTATGATAGATGTTGGCATCGAGGAAGGCGATTTGGTTGTGGTGAAAAAGCAGAATACAGCTTCTGAAGGCGACATAGTAGTGGCACTTGTGGAAAATGAAACAACCCTCAAAACGCTTAAATTCGGTGAAAACGGACGTGTTATTCTTCATCCTGAAAATAAAACAATGGAGGATATATATCCTGATGTGTGTTACATACAAGGGATAGCCAAGCATATTATAAAAAAGATTTAATCTTATGGGGAGAAACGTAAGGTCAAAATGGAGAAGCAATATTTATGTATTGATTTAAAATCTTTTTATGCATCAGTTGAGTGTGTAGAAAGAGGACTCGACCCGCTGACAACAAATCTTGTTGTTGCAGACAAGGGGAGGACTGAAAAAACTATATGTCTTGCTGTAACGCCTTCGTTGAAATCCTTTGGAATATCAGGACGCGCAAGACTTTTTGAGGTTGTTCAAAAAGTCAGAGAGGTGAATTATCAAAGAAAACAAAAAGCACCTTATGGACGATTCCGTGGTTCTTCTTATGATTACAATGCCCTTTGTACTGATTCCTCACTTTCTCTTGATTACATTGTTGCTCCGCCAAGAATGGCACTTTACATGGAATATAGTGCAAAAATTTATAAAGAGGTGTACCTGAAATACATTTCTGCTACAGATATGCATGTTTATTCTGTGGATGAAGTGTTCATTGATTTAACGCCATATCTTAAATATTCAGGTCTTACTTCCCGTGAATTATCAATGAAAATAATAAAAGATATTTTATCATCTACAGGAATAACCGCCACTGCGGGAATAGGAACTAATTTGTATCTTGCCAAAGTGGCAATGGATATTACAGCCAAAAAAATTCCTGCTGATAAAGATGGAGTAAGAATTGCAGAGCTTGATGAAATGTCATATCGAAAACAGCTTTGGAGTCATAAACCCATAACGGATTTTTGGCGTGTGGGAAAAGGATATTCGTCAAAGCTTTATGCCAACGGGATTTATACAATGGGAGATATTGCGAGATGCTCTGTAGGAAAATCAAATGAGAAATATAATGAAGATTTGTTATATAAGCTTTTTGGAATCAATGCAGAGCTTTTAATTGATCATGCTTGGGGATGGGAGCCTTGCACTATATCCGATATAAAATCCTACCGCCCGTCATCCAACAGTATAAGCAAAGGACAGGTGTTAACCGAACCATATTCTTTTGAAAAAGCAAAGCTTATAATTCGTGAAATGGCAGATTCGCTCTCTTTGGATTTAGTGAACAAAGGAGTTGTCACGAATCAGATAGTTATAACGGTGGGGTATGATATAGAGAATTTGAAAAATGAAAAAATAAAATCTTTATATAAAGGTGAAGTGGTAGTTGATCATTACGGAAGACAAATTCCAAAGCATAGCCAAGGAACTGTAAATTTTGATATGCATATATCGTCAACGAGAAAAATTACCGAAGCCGCCGTTTCTCTTTTTGAACAGATAGCTATAGAATATCTTTTAGTAAGACGATTGAATATATGTGCAAACCATGTGCTTCCAAAAGAAAAAGTTAGAGAAAATATTGTTTCAGAGCAGCTTTCGTTATTCTGTGATTATGAAGCTCTTGAAAAAAGACGTATGAAAGAAAAAATAAAGTTGGAAAAAGAGGCGAATCTCCAAAGAACAATTTTGACAATGAAGAAAAAATATGGAAAAAATATTATAATGAAAGGTATGAATTATAAGGAGGGGGCTACTGCTATCGAAAGAAACAGTCAGATAGGTGGTCACAGAGCATAGCCGATTTTTTATGTATGATGAAATTAATGAGTACAATGATATTATAAATATGCCTCATCATGTATCCTATAGTCGAAAAGCGATGGCTTTTGCAGAGCGTGCGGCTCAATTTGCACCGTTTGTAGCTTTAGAGGGATATGATTCAGCAGTAGAATCTGCTGCAATTAAATCTGATGAAAAAATATCTCTGTCAGAAGAAGATT
>JAZRPU010000155.1:0-1237 GCA_045649365.1 Eubacteriales bacterium
CCAAGCTCACGGGCAAGACGTGCAATGCGAACAGCTTCTTCCGCATTTCTTGCTCCTGATGTGTTTGGAAGAAGCGTTATCCCTTGAGGGATGTAATCCATAATGTTTTCATGTTCTTTTGTGTTAGCGCGGCGTACAGCAAGAGTAATAATTTCCGCTCCTGCATCTTTTACTGCCGCTTCAATAAGCTTCATTGAGTATTTTCCCGACCCAAGAATGAAACGTGAATTAAATTCATGTTTACCAATAATAAGTTTATCATTTTTCATTTGTTATTCCTCATTTATTCTTCAAATTTGTTTGCTAAAATTCTGATTACCGTATGCGCCTGATGAGCGGCACAAATCATAACACGCGATGAAACAAGTCCTATTCCATCAGAAATATCATTTTCTTCATCACCGCATAAATAAAACCTGTTTGTGATTTTTCTTGTTTTAATGCTGTTTCCGCTATGTAGACCTGCCATTCCCGAAGCAGATACGAGATATTTGTTTTCCATTTTTGTTAAAACAAATTCTGCTAATTTTGCTTTTTCTTCTGCAACGTCGAAGGCTTCGCAAATAATATCTGCTTTTGACAGAAGCGATTCGGCGTTTTTTTCTGTAATTCGTTCTGTGTGAATTTCAATAGAAATAAACGGGGCTATTTCTTTGATGTTTTCTTCAAGAGCTTCGGTTTTATACATACCAATTTGATTTACTTTATATTGCTGACGATTCAAATTAGTAATATCAACACGGTCAAAATCTATAAGTATAAGCTTTCCCACACCTGCTCTTGAAAGAGCTATAGCGATATTTGAGCCAAGTCCGCCAAGTCCGCATATAGCAACTGTGGATGAAGAAAAAGCTTTTTGAAGCTCCTTTCCGTGACGCTGTTCCGATGCTTTATATAACTCTTCTTTACTTGGAATCACTCAACCACCTCCTACAAAGCTGACAATTTCTATACTGTCACCGTCTTTCAGAACAACCTCTGTATAAATAGCTTTTGGGATAATCTCTCCGTTCAGTTCTGTTGCAATCCTTTTAATATCATAGGTAGTTGTAGAGAGATATTCTGATATGGTTTTACCTGCAATATCAAAGGGCTTTCCGTTTACTTTTACCATCTTTTACCTCCAAAAAATGAAACAAAAAAGGAGCTACCGACTTGGTAACTCCAAAAAATTCTTTTGTTCCTCCCGATGTTCTTGTATCAGGCATCCCTACGTTGGCATTATCCAAATCAGGTT
>JAZRPU010000156.1:0-2874 GCA_045649365.1 Eubacteriales bacterium
GAATCGAACGAGAAGACCTTTATCTTTGCCTTGACCAACAGCTCCCCACGGAAGCAGAAGTTATAATGGCAGAGGTTATTAAACGCTTATCTAGAGGTGTTCCTATACAATATATCGTTGGTAGCTGTTATTTCTTTGGAGTTGAAATTAAAGTAGGGCCCGGAGTTTTCATTCCAAGAAGCGACACAGAGGTTTTAGCTCAAGCTGCTATTAAAGCATTACCTAAAAACGGTCGCTTTATTGACCTTTGTTCAGGAAGCGGTTGCATTTCAGCCGCAATTGCCAGTCAAAGAGAAGATTGCACAGGCGTTGCATTAGAGCTTTCAATGAAAGCAATGAATTATACTGTAGAAAACCTCACTCCATATAAAAACATTGACGTTAAACGCTTTGATGCTTTGGATGAAGATGATTACGATGCTCTTGCAGAGGAACATCCCGAAAAATTCGACATGCTCGTTTGTAATCCACCATATATTCCTACGGAAGATATAGATACACTTTCTACACAAGTTCATTATGAGCCTGAAACTGCCCTTGACGGTGGTGAAGATGGAATGAAATATTATAAAATCATACCCAAGCTTGCACCAAAGGTTTTAAAAGATAGTCACTACATTATGTTTGAAGTTGGCATTGGTCAAGCGGGATACGTTGAAGCCCTTATGAAGTTATACGGTTATACAACCGCAATTTTAAAAGATTTAGGCGGAATTGACAGAGTAGTTATTGCCGCTAAATAATAGGAGCTGTATTTTGAAAATCATTACATCGGCAGACAACAATGAATTGAAAGAGGCGAAAAAGCTTCACGATTCAAAATATAGAAAAGAGAAGAAATTATTCTTTTTTGAAGGAATACATCTTTTTGAAGAATATTTTAAAAACGGGAAAAAACCGTATCGGGTATTCTTAACGGAAAAAAATTCTGATTTGCTTGAAGATTGCGACGAAAAAAGAATAATTTCTCAAAAGCTTTACGATAAAATAACAGCAGAAAATGCACCTCAAGGAATTTTCACTATAGCCGAGTTTTCTTCTGTTAATGTGGTCAATATAGAGGAAAGCGAACTTCTGAATATTCTTGATGCACCTGCAGTTCTTTTGGAATCAATGAGAGATCCCGGAAACGTTGGTACGGTTATCAGAACTGCCGCTTCACTTGGCGTTAAAATTATTTTTACTGATGATTGCGCTGATATATTTAGCTCAAAAGTTATACGAGCATCTATGGGTGCTGTTTTTTCTGATAATATTTACGTCGTTAAATCTGCATCCACCCTTGCAAGAGAAGCTGTAAAAAAAGGCTACAACGTTTACGGTGCAATTCTCGACGAAACCGCTAAACCTCTCGGAGAAATACAGATAAACAATAAAACTCTTTTCATAATAGGAAATGAGGGTGCGGGAATAAAAAAAGAAACAGTAGATGAATGCAACAAATATGCATATATTCCCATGACAGGAAAAACCGAAAGTCTTAATGCAGCAAAAGCAGCCTCAATAAAAATGTGGGAAATATCAAAAAATAGTTGGAGTTAATAATGTATAACGCCATATCAAAAAATGAAATCAATGCATATTACGCTTGGATAGCTTCTCGGTTAGGTGCTGGGTCTGCTGCTTTCAAAAAGCTTTATAACGTGTTTGGAAGCGGAAAAAAGATATACGAAAGCTTTGACTACAGTAAAGTTGATTTAACTGAAAAGCAAGTAGAAAAGCTTTTAAGCAAAAATCTTTCCAATGCACGAAAAAGCATAGATTCTGCTCTTTATGAAGGATTTTATCCCATTTCTTATGAGAATGAATATTATCCCAAAAAGTTGAAGCAAATTTCAAATCCGCCGCCTATTATTTATTGCAAAGGAAGAGTTTCTGACTTTGATAAATATTACTGTATAGGAATAGTCGGCACTCGGAAAGCTTCCAAAGAATCCTTGGAACAAGCGAAGAGAATTGCTTCTTCGTTAGCAAAAAAAGGTGTTATCATTATAAGCGGGCTCGCATGGGGAATCGACGGAGAATCACATTCTGCCGCCTTGGAATCAAATGGTTTTACCGTAGGAATAAGCGGTGTTAAGGCAGGGCAAGCGTATCCAAAAGAAAATGATTATTTATATAACATGATGTACAAAAGAGGTGCTGTTATTTGTGAGCACTCTCCTACTGATACGGTTTCAAAAGGTGCATTCCCCATAAGAAACAGAATTATAAGTGCTCTTTCAGATGCACTTATTGTTGTTGAAGCTCCACTCAAAAGCGGCTCTATGATAACTGCGCAGAAATGCCTTTCTTTGAAAAAAACCGTATTTGTACCTGAAGAAAGAATAGATTTTAATGAAGGCGGAAAAGAACTTTTAGAACATGGAGCAAAGCTCTTATATTCTGAAAATGATTACTCAAATATTTTTGATTCTATAAAGTCTAAGAAATTTTTACACATTTCAAATAAAAATAATTTTGATAATAAACTTTTTAAAGATAATCAAATTAAGACTGAAATTGTTATTTCCGCACCTCAAGTTATCCATTCAAAAACGGAAGCAAAGCAAGAGCTTTGTGAAATTAAAGAAACAAACAAATCAATTGAAATAATTTCTGGTTTGACTGAAACAGAAAATATTGTTTATAACTACATATTAAACTCCACCACCGTTTCAACGGATCAAATAATAAAGGAATTAAAGCTGTCAAGTGCCGAAGCGGCATCATGCGCTCCGATGCTTGAAATTTATGGATACGTTAAACGACTACCCGGTGATAAATGGAGCATAATATAATTTGTTTAACTAATCGGGCTTATTTTTTCTTATAAGAAGCTCTACTTACCACTACTAAATTTAAGGAGAAATAATTAATGAGCATACTTGTAAT
>JAZRPU010000157.1:0-12039 GCA_045649365.1 Eubacteriales bacterium
AATTTTAAGTTCTTTAACGACCACATTTTCTAATTTGGAACATATTTCCTTAATATGTTCTCTCTGTGGATTTTTCATTCTCGGACCTATATAAACTGTTTTAATACATCCTTTAACTGATATTACTTTATCATTCATAGAAAACAAATGAGATGTATCACAATTATTAGATTCATAAAAGTCTTCATGAGAATTATATATTTGTGGATATGTCGCAATTATTCGCCATTCTTTTTCATAATTCCATTGTAAAGGTTTTCTTAAAAATAAAGCCATTATATCCAACAAAGACTCATACAAATCAGGATAATTATTTTCTTTATTCGCCTTTTTCAATTCGTATAAATCTGCAACGGTGTTACCCAAAGTTTTAATTTTATATCTTTCATCAGAATAAATAACCGGGAATAAATGATACAATATTCTTTCATCAAGTTTTGAAAAATCATATTCCACACACATGCCTGCATATTCGTCACCATAATGACTCCACATCAACAAGTCATTCTTCTGTTCCGAAAATGATTTAATAAATGCAATATCTTTTAATTCATCAAGCGAGTCTATTATTTCAGCGTCTACCTCACCCGATAGACCTTCAAAAATATCATTCATATTACCAATGCTTGAAAGCATAAGTGTTTCTGTTTCGAGATTCCTTATGTTATAATAATCCGCTGGAGAATATCTAAACAATGGTGGGAGCATTTTGGGATTTTGAAGAATATATTTTTTCGTAAACGATTCAAAAAACTCATCCTGTATTTTGAAGTCAATATCATGATTTGGCTTTTCAAGCTCTTCAAAGCAAATTTTAAACTTTTCTCTGATAGAAATAGTCGTATCTAGTGTGGATTTACACATTGCCTTTCCTTTCATTAAAATTTGATCTTAACAAATTTTAAGTTTTATATGTTTACATTTTGCTCAATTTTTGCTTTTTTCCCTAAAATCTCTTCAGTATTATTTTCTGCCAAAAGTGATTCAGCAGGTACAATTTCTATTTTTGCTTTATCTGATAGTGCGCTTGATGCCATGAATACCACCCAAACTACATAATTCAAAATTTCTTTAATTATATCACAACATTTTCCAAAAGTCCCATGCTGGTAGCATAATTTCAATAAAAATTAATGCATACTATTTTTAATAAAAAAAGAGGGGAAAACTGTTCAAAAAGCAGTTTTAAGCCAATTTTACGTGCTACTCACTCTTGCGGAACAATCAAATTTCTATATTTTCTTAAAGCCGATTTTTTCTTTCACTTTTCGCATTGGTACAAATGGTATACACAAATTTGATTTGTTAAATAGTGAATTATTTTATTTTTCCACAAAAACAAAAAGTGCGCCAACCAAAGTCAGCGCACCGAAAAACGCAAACTCCAATTGTCGCCAAACAAAAATACAACGATAACAGATATAACAACCCACATCAGTTGAGGAATTTGCATTTTTACCAATTACTCATATTCTGATGTAAAGTTGTATACAGACAAAAGCCCTATATAAAAATATAGAGTTATACCCGATTATCGTTTATTCATTTTTGTTTGGCATAAACATTTTACCCCACGTTTCCAAATTTGTCAATAGTTTTCCATAAAAATTACCACTTGAAAGACAATACTTTTTATTGTTCAGAGCAAATAAAAAATGTCGTTTTTAATAAAGTTTTCTTTCATAATCTCGTTATTCCCTCCCTCTCCTCGACACTACATCACTACTTATCATTTCGCCATTACAGTCGAAGTAAATTTTATGAAACAGCATCCGAAATCCAACGTGACACCTGACGTTTATAAAAAGCATTGATAAACAATTATCCAATCATAATAGATTTTGTGACGAAATAAAATCATAATATTTTCGCGTAGTATTGAAAAAAATCACACTTCATGGTATAATTCAAGGCAGAGGTGAGAAGGCATGATTGAAAAATTGGCGGAAGAAATGTATGAAAAATCAATACAGATTAAGAAATTCGACTACAGAAGCCTGATTTTCAAAAGCAACCGCATGGCATTATTAAAAGAACTTCAAAAGTTGGAAGAGCTGAACAATTCAATTATTGAGCTTTTGCAAAAAAGCAACGTTTATTCGGCAAAATATTATGATTTATCATCATTAATGGGCAAAACACTTACGGAATGTATTTCATATTTGACGTCAAAGGGTAAAAACTACAAAATGACAGTTCAACTATACGTTTGGTCATTTCACAATCTCCCCAGAGCATTTTTACCCGAGAACAATCCCGCCAAGGCAACACCCGACGAGGCAATAGAATATTTCAGACCTTATCTTAAATTGGATTAAATAATAACAGAATCCAACCACTTACAAAAAAGCAAAAACTATTTTTCGTCACTAATTTGTTTTTCACACACAACAATAAGCCGAGTTTCTTCACAGGGTGACGAAGCTCGGTTTTATTTACTCAAATCGTGTGTCATTACTTAATTCATGAGCAAAGCTTTAAAGCAAAAAGCATTTTATAACTCGAAAAAATTGACTATTTGCTGTTTCTTAACTTAATTTGATGTATAATAGGCTTGCATGTCGCAAAGGAGATTTTATGAAAAATCCTTCAAGTTATATAAAAGACTTTCTTATAACAATATTTTTAATTTCACTTTCTTTTGGCATCAGCTTACTTTTTCAGTATATTTTTGATGTCAGAGAACATATAACAACAGTTTTTGTTTTTGCGGTATTTTTGATTTCGCTTTTTACAAAGGGATATGTTTACGGAATCTTAGCTGCTTTTATTGGAACGATTGCAGTTAACTATGCCTTTACTTTTCCCTATTTCGCGCTGAATTTTAAAATTCCCGTTAATTTGATTTCGGGAATTATAATGATAATTATTTCCATATTAACAAGCGCATTAACAACAAAGCTAAAGCAACACGAAGCAACGAAAGCGGAAAGTGAAAAAGAGCGAATGCGCGCCAATCTTTTAAGAGCGGTATCTCACGATTTGAGAACACCGTTAACAACAATCTATGCTTCCAGCACCACACTTTTAGACAATCAAAAAACCATGAGCGAGGAGCAAAAGCATAAAATTGCTTCGGGAATCAAAGAAGACTCCGAATGGCTCATTCGCATGGTTGAAAACTTGCTTTCAATAACCCGAATTGACAGCGGAACAGTAAAAATCATTAAAACCTCAACTGTTTTAGAAGAGCTTATTGATTCTGTTATTATTAAGTTCAAAAAAAGATATCCAAATCAGGAAGTCAAAATAGAAATTCCCGATGACATTGTAGTTATTCCTATGGATGCAATTTTAATTGAACAAGTAATCGTTAATATTCTTGAAAACGCTGTACAGCATGCTGAAGGAATGACAACGTTAACGTTAAGAGTGTTTACTTTAGGAAGACAAGCAATTTTTGAAATCAAAGACAACGGATGCGGCATAGCTCCCGAAAAAATGAATACTTTGTTCGCGGGATATTACACCTCAAGCGACCAGCCCGCTGATAGCAACCGAAAAAATGCGGGAATAGGATTATCGGTTTGTGCAACAATCATTAAGGCTCACGGTGGAGATATCAAGGCTGAAAACGCAAAGAACGGAGGCGCAGTTTTCCGTTTCACGTTAGACACGGAGGATGAAGAAAGTGATACAGAATAAATATAAAATCCTCATCGTTGAGGACGATTCAAACATTCGTACTCTTGTTTCTACAATTCTTGAAACATCGGGATATCAAGCTCTCCTTGCAAGTACAAGTGCAACAGCTAAAACACTCTACACGTCTTATCTTCCCGACTTAATCATTCTTGATTTAGGATTACCCGACGAAGACGGAATGGAGCTGCTTGATTTCATCAGAAGGGATTCTTTAACTCCAATCATTGTGTTATCTGCCAGAGCAGAAGAAAAAGACAAGGTATTAGCTTTGGATAAAGGGGCAAACGACTACGTTACAAAGCCTTTTGGCTCTGCCGAGCTTCTTGCGAGAATCAGATCTGCACTCCGAAACAGCCGTTTCAGCTCTGTGGAAGGAAGACTTCCGGGCGGAACGTTCAGAATGAACGGATTGGAAATCAACTACGATGCCAGACAGATATTTATAAACGAAAACGAAGTCAAGCTTACCCAAACCGAATATAATATCGTGGCGTTTTTATCGGAAAACTGTGGCAAAATGATGACTTATTCTTCGATAATAAAAGCAATCTGGGGTAGCTCTGCTCACGAAGGAAGTATAAAAAAATTACAAGTTAACATGGCAAATATACGAAGAAAATTCGGTGCAAAACCTGGTGAAGCAAACTATATCATAAATGAACTCGGGGTTGGATATCGAATGAACGGTGAGCAAGAATAAGTAAACGTTAAACAAGTATCGTTACACAAGCATTTTCAAAAGCTTTAATTTGAACGAACAAGCATATAAAAAAGTCATTTAAAATATTATCCTCGTTCATCGAAAGGAGTAAATTTATGTTATCATCAGAGGAGATACTGCAATTAATTCAAAGCTTGATTTGGTTACTTGCGGGAGTTGGAGTTTTCATTGTTGGAATGAATTTCATGAGTGACGCTTTGGAAAAAAGCGCAGGTATAGGCATGAAACGCTTATTGGAAAAAATAAGCAACAATCGTTTTTCGGGCGTGGGAATAGGAGCAAGTGTAACAGCAATTATTCAAAGCTCTTCCGCCACCTCTGTTATGGTTATCGGATTAGTAAATGCAGGCGTTATGACGCTGATGCAAGCAACTCCGATTATTATGGGTGCTAATATCGGTACAACAATTACAGGTGTTTTAGTTGCCTTGAAAAATGATTATTTCAACATGGCAATGTATTTGCTTGCTTTTGTAGGCGTTATGTTGGGCTTCGTTCAAAAAGAGAAAGTAAAAATAGCAGGAAGCCTTTGCTGTGGATTAGGACTTATTTTCGTTGGCCTTGAGGTCATGAGTAGCGAACAAGCCTTTGGAAATCCATTGGTAGAAAACATGTTTACAAACATTTTCAAAAGAATCGACTTCCCTCTTCTTCTGATTCTCGTAGGCGTGATATTTACCGCATTAATACAAAGCTCTTCCGCCTCTACGGGTGTAGTAATTACAATGGTAGGCTCCGGTGTTCTCCCTTTGGATATGGCACTTTTCATCATTCTTGGAGCTAACATCGGAACGTGTGTGACAGCCTTGCTCGCATCAGTCGGAGCAAATGCAAACTCAAAGCGAGTTGCTCTTATACACTTCACCTTCAACGTAATCGGAACAGTATTATTTACCGCTATTATCTGGATTTTCAGAGATAGTGCTGTTGATCTCCTCGTTTCATTATTCCCAGGTGATGACCAGATGTCGCTTCAGATGAGAGTTTCGGCATTCCACGTTATATTTAACATAACCACTACTTGCTTATTGCTTCCTTTCGTTAAATATCTTGTAAAATATTCATGCACAATCATCAAGGATAAGAAAGAAGAGTCTGAAAACCTTACACTTAAATTTGTTGACGACAGATTATTGAACACTCCTCCTGTTGCTCTCATGCAAGTAAAAAAAGAAATTGACTATATGTTTAGTTTAGTAGAAGAAAACACGAATTTGTCATTCATCTCGATTGATAGCGGATCAACGGAATTCAACGAAAAAATCCGTAAAAACGAAGAAATTATTGATTTCACCAACAGTGCATTGACTCAATTTCTGATTAAGCTATCTACAGACGTGGAAGAAAGCGATGAAAAAGTAATTGGGACATATTTCCACGTTCTCAATGACTTGGAGCGCATTGGCGACCATGCAGAAAATTTTCACGAGATAGGCATTGAAATGTCCAAAAAGAAAATTGCCTTTTCGCAAAAGGCTCATAATGACATAACAGAAATGCGAAAAAGCATTATGGAAATGTTTGATATTTCAAAAAATGTTTTTGAAAGCTTGAACAAAGAGAATTTAAACAAGCTCAACGCTTTGGAAGAAAACGTGGACAAAACTAAAAAAGATCTTATTTCAAGCCACTTTGCGCGCCTTGCTGAAGGAAACTGCAGTGCTGACGTAAGCCCCTACTATTCATCCCTCGTTTCGGGATTAGAGCGCGTGGCTGACCACCTGGTAAACGTTGGATTCAGTATTGTAAGCCCAACAGGCTCTCAAAAAGTTAAAGGTTAATAAAAACTCAAAAGAAACATGGTAAAGCAAAAGCTATCTTGAATACGTTTGTATTCAAGATAGCTTTTTAAAACAAAAAAAGACTATTTCCAATGAGAAACCTTATATTTCTTTCCGCTGATTTTTTGGCTGAAAGTAATATATGAACGTTTTCTGCATTTTAATATAAGCTGTCTTCCGTCTTCTCTATGAGTATAAACTGCTTCAAAGTTACCCGTTGTGCCTTTTAATTTTTTAGAAAGCACCTCAACGTATTCTTTCTTTTTTCCAATAACGGAAGGACAAGCAAAGGAAAGCTTATAATTATATCGATTAAACCTCGTTTTAGCAATCAAAATATATCTGGGGTTTTCTATAGGCGAAAGCATTTCAGAAATCGCCGTATTGAAAATATTCTGGTCGCGAACTGTGGCATCTTGAAGCTGAACGGAAACTCTACCCGTTCTTTCATCTGACATCACGGAAACAGTAGCAGAAGATGAAATCAAATCACACAAGCAGAGAGTTTTATACACAGCTTTTCCTATGGTTTTAACAGATTTTGAAGGAGTAGAATGATGCAAAATCTTTCTTCCGAAAACACATAATACCACAAATAAAGCTATTTCCAAAGATATTGTTAATACAATCATTGGAACGTTGTCACTTCTTATAAAGCCAAAAAGCGGAATCAGCAAGAATACCATCAAAGCGGCAATAAGTGCAACAAACGTAAAATTCAAAAAAGTTATTGTGGGAGCTTTGCTTTCTTTCGGAACTTCTGTTTCCACACCTACGGTAAAATGACCGTTTGCCACCTCTCCAAGCCATTTCTTTTTAACGTCTTTACGTTGCGAGGAAAGAGAAAGCATTTCCTTGTTTATTTTTTCTATTCCATCTTTGTTATAAGGTGGTTTTATAGCTGTTATACGTTCAATTCCGCTTTCAATAACACCCGTTTCATAATTAGGACCCATAAAAGAATTAAATCGTCTTTTCAAAACCTCAAAGTCATAAGATACCAACTCGTTGTCGGACTGATTGGAATAAGATGGTTTCATGTCTGATTGGTTGTTATCAAACATATTATCAGGCTCGACAGTAACCAGATGCCAGATATTAGAGGTTTTTTCGGGGTCATTCTTATCGATTCTGATAGCTCTTCCGCGCATTTGATTAGAGAGAACAAAGCTACCCACAAAGCTTGCAAGAATCAAAGAATTAATACAAGGGGAATCCCATCCCTCTCCAAGAAGCGACTTTGTTCCCACAAGAATCTGAAGCTTACCCGCTTTAAAAAGGTTCCCAACGTAATCTACTGCACGATGCGTTGCACCTGAAATATCAACAATGCAATAATCGGTATTGGGAATATCTTCTTTCTTGTGTTTAACGTCGGAAATATCAATACATTTCGGTAAAATTACAAGTGTTCCCGAAAGAACACCAATATTTACGTTAAAGCTTTCACGACGAATTGTTTCAAAAATGCTGATAATATTAATGGAATCAAATTTTTCGTCAGTAGCAATTTTTGAAACGTTTTCTTTCTTTATGTAATCCGTCAAAACAAGCATACGAAGCTTTTCGCCCATAGCATCAATTTCGCTTTTTACTATCTTTTTTATACTTTCAAGCTTACCAACGGAAGAAATAAGCGCTCTTTTCAACCTTTCGTTCAGATGCAACGTTACTTTTCGTTTTTCATACACAGAATGCTTTTTGAGTATATCTAAAATTTCTTCTTTCTGTTCCTCAGTAATAATACTGTCATCAATCAAAAACTGAATCGCTTTTTCTGCATATTCCATTTTAAACTCGGGTAAAGTCTTTTTACTTGTCAGCTCTTTTATCAGCTTTTTATCTACTTCTAGACCGTAATGCTGCATCAGTATAAGAAGTGAAACATATTCTTCTACCGCAGAAAACAGTTTTTCATAATCTCTCTGTGAATTAAGCAAATCACATAACGCTTTAATCGTGGGAAGCTTTCCTATCTCTTCAACAGCGTTCAAAGCTTTGACTTTATATTCCTCAAAAGTGGATTCTTCCTCGACCGTAGGATAGTTAAAATAAACATAATCCTGATGAGGACACAAGGTATTTTTACCAACAAGTTCAGGTACAAATATTTCTTCGTCTATCTCACCGCATATATTCAAATATCTGTTCCATTCATTTCCGTCGGAATCATAGGGCGGTGTTGCGGTAAGTGAAATTATTTTAACGTCTTTATCTAATCCGGAAATAAATTTTTCCAACGCCTTTTGCCATTCATTTTTCAAATGATGTGCTTCATCAAGACAAATCGTTTTAATTTCATTAGCCTTCATTAATTCAAAAAGCTCAATATCAGAACAATCAAAATCGTCCTCTTCATCACACGAAACTTTTTCTATTGCCGTATATAAAGCCTGATAAGTTACAGAGTTAAATAACTTTACTTTATGTAAATCAGAAGAAAAAATATCTTCAAAATCCTCTTGGTTCTTTATAAAAAGCTCTTTCAAACGTTCTCCCCACTGCTGCCGAATTGCAGTAGTTGGAGATAAAATAATGCATGGCTGTCCAATACGACATATAAGCTCAAGTCCGAGAACGGTTTTTCCGCTTCCGGGAGCCGCAACAATATTAATTTTTCCATCTTTAAGATGCTTATCCGCATTATCAAGCACGCGTTGTTGATAATTTCTGAACACTCCTGTAAAGCTAACTTTTTCAAATCCGTTCATCGATACTCTCCTGTGGAAAAATATTCTTTAATGCGTTTAGTTGTTCATTGCATTTTTTACTGTTTCAAATCCCGAATATGGCATCTCTCTGATTACCTCCATGGGTAATTGCAGATAACAATTGCCATCTTTGGCTATTATCAGATTATCGTTATAATCCTCAAAATCAAAATCGGAAAAAGTGAAATTTCTGAAATTAACGTCTGTGGAAAGTCTTCTCAAAAGACGATAAAGCTCTCTGTCTTCAGAAGTTTCAAGCATAAGCTCCGCGGTATCTTGAGAAGCCTTATAATTTTCAAAGGGTACTATTTTAAAGGGATATATACCTATTTCCGAGCATTTCAAAGGTCGGTCAAGATTTTTCCACTCCGCCACGTCAAATAAGGCGTATAAAGCCTTACTATCTTTTGGTAGCGCAGTTATCTCATATCTCTTGACAACGGAAACGCTTTTCACTTCACCGAAATATCTAATCCCTGCATTTTCTTTAAATAAATTGTTCGATTGATATATCGAAACGTATTTAATATTGTGAAGCTGTTTCCATGATGAAAAAACATCAGGCACCAAATGGCTTATTGGGATATGATAAAAGCCCTCTGAAAGACATGTTTCAAACTGATGTATGCTTTTAACTGTCCCTATAAGCACAAGGGTATCCTTTTTTCTGAACTGCTTCGTCTTTTTTGTTCGGAATTTAAAAAGATTTATAATTCCCATGTTTTTTTCCTTTTTAAGAATTTAAAATCATATTATATTAAATCTGATTCGTTCTGATTTACTCGGAGAATCCACGATATAATTTACTTACAGTATTGTATCATGCATCAAAGAATATGTCAATTATTTTTTATAGGTTTAACCATGCACCAATCCCTGATAACATAAAAACAGGGCATGGATTCCCGAAAGCCTAAAATCCCCTGCCCTGCTTATTAAATTTTTAACTCTTATAAACCGTGCAACTTGTAATTTTCGTCTTTTCAGGAACAATGCTCTCGCCCTCTATCACAGCATTACAGTCCACATGAACAAAAGGACAGCACTTGCTGAAATGGTTCACCACAGCACCTGCAGATATAATACATGCTTTTGAAATAACACATCCCGTATGTACAACCGCCATAGGCTCAATAATACAACCTTTTTCAATTTTAGCACTATGAGAAACGTATGCTTTATCAGATATTAAAGATATAATATTGAAAGATGTTTCTTCCTCAATCTTTTTTATTAAAGATGCTCTGATTTCAGGATTTCCAATTGCTACAGCTATGTTACCATATTGAGAAGATAGCTCATTAAGACTATTTGTAGTACCAATGACTTTTTTTCCATTGGCGGTTGTTTTTTTAAAATCATCAACAAAATCGATTTCAGAAAAACATTTCATTTCTTCTGCTATTTCCAAAGCCACAATTCCAAAAGCCCCTGCACCGACAATTATCAAGTTGTTGTTTATCATATACGTATTCAAACTCCAAAATTTAAAAAAATTTATAAATAAACTCACAAACTACTTTTACCACATACTTTTTGAATGAAAAAGATATATCTTAACAAGTAGTTCTATTTCCTTTTTCTCTTATATTTAACATTATCGTTATCGTGAGTTTGAGCTTTGATTTTGGCATCATTCATAATAACTCCGAAAATGTTAACGTCTGAAAGCTTTAACTGACTAAAGCAATTTTCCAATTCGCTTTTACTTGTATATTCTTCACGAATAACTACAACCATACCTGTAATCCGGCTTGAAACGGATATAGCATCGGAAACTACATTAACAGGCGGTAAATCAATAATTATATAATCAAATTTTTCTTTCAGCTCTTTTAATATCCTCGCCATTTTTGGAGATCCGATAAGTTCAGAAGGATTTGGCGGAATGTTTCCCGATGAAAGTATATACCAATTATTTACTATGTGAGAGAAAATTCCTATTTCATCAATTGATTTCCCTTTCAACAAATCAGAAAAACCAAGAGAGCCTTTAATATTCATTTTTTTAGCAATCGAGGGAAGTCTTAAATCTCCGTCAATCAAAAGCACCCTATCACCTTTTTCCGCAAAAAAATATGAAAGATTAATAGCTGTTGTGCTTTTTCCCTCTCCTCTGACAGAGCTTGTAATTCCTATTACTTTGCATCTTTCTTTGGAAGAAATAGTAAATTCCAAATTCTCCCTTATGATTCTATACTGTTCCGAAGCGGTGAAGTCTAAATTTTCATGAAGAGTTTTAGGATTATCTCTGCTTTCAACAATAAGTTGTTTTTGCCGATGCCTCGTTTTAAAAATTCCTATTCCAACCACCGCCCCTCTTAATTGCGATTTATCCTGCCTTTTTTCTGATTATAACATCCATAAGATCTGCTTGACGGATCAATAAGATTTGGTACTTTGCCCAATATTGGATAATCATAAATCCTCATAACGTATTCTTCATCATAAACCGTATTATCCAATAATCCCAAAATAATAAATACTACCAAAGAAAGAAAAAATCCTAAAAAAGCTCCCGCTATAGTATAAAAAAACACGTTTGGACCTATTCTTGCCGTATCAATGGAAATACAACTTATTGATTCTGGTGAACCTTCTTTTATAATCTCCGAAACTCGCGTCGGCAATATTTCCGCAACAGCTGAAGCTATTATTTCCGATTCATGCAAATCATCACAAATTACTTTCACACACATAAATTCAGTATCGCTGGATAAAGAGCATCGAATCATTGCTGAAAGCTGCTGATGAGTATATTCAGCATCTAATTTATCATTGACTTGCTCCAACGTTTCATGGCTATTCAGAATTGTTCCGTAAGTGCGAACTAACTGTTGTGCCACCTGCAATTCTGATAAATCAACGTTGAAATCAGCATTATCAGTGGAAAAAGATATATTGTTAACATAAAACTTTGCAGTCGAGCAATACATAGGAGCAATAAGATGCGTTGAAACACAGAATCCAATTAAAGACGTTACCACACCGCACAAAATAACTGCCCATAAATAATGGAAAATAAATTTCCATAGCTGAAGTAAATCTATGGCGTAGAATCTAATGTTATTTCTTTGTTTTTTCATATATCGCTCTCCTTGCACTTTTCTAAAAATCATTCAGACTAACTTTGGTATCTTTATTCAACGAAATAACATTATACTTTTTTAATAAAATACAA
>JAZRPU010000158.1:0-7513 GCA_045649365.1 Eubacteriales bacterium
GAAAAGATTAAAGTCATAAGGACCCCAGCCGTATTCATGCGCGTCTATCTTATTTTTGATTCCGTCACGACCTGCCATAAGAATTGCAGCATAGCAGAAATATGGGTTACATGTGGCGTCGGGGTTTCTGATTTCAAATCTGCGTTCCATAGGCTGTTTTGCATAAGCGGGGATTCTGATAACTGCACTACGGTTAGATGTGGCATATCCAACGGTAACAGGTGCTTCAAATCCTGGAACAAGACGTTTGAAGGAGTTTGTACTTGGATTTGTAATAGCACAAAGAGAAGCTATATGCTTAAGCAAACCACCCATAAACCAATGTGCCTCTTTGCTGAGATGAGCATATCCCTCGTCATCGGAGAAAACAGGGTTTCCGTCTTTTGTGAGAAGAATGTGAACGTGCATACCGTTACCAGCTTCACCCATAACAGGCTTTGGCATCAAGGTTGCACTCTTTCCGTATTTAGCCGCTGTGTTATGAATGATATATTTAATCATCATAGTTCCGTCAGCCATTTTGGACATCTGACCTAATTTAGGCTCGATTTCAAATTGACCAGCCGCTCCAACTTCGGGGTGATGATATTTAACGGGAATACCTGCTTCTTCAATGAGCATACACATTTCGCTGCGGCATTCGTAGGAATTATCGTAGGGCTTTGCAATATGGTAATTCTTCTGCTTTGGAACAACGTGTCCCATTCCTTGAGATGAGCTGTTCCAATATGCCATTTCCGCGTCGAGAGAAGCGCCGATGCAATAAGGCTCTACTGTCCAATTTACGTCGTCAAAAAGATAAAATTCAAATTCGGGAAGTATATACATAGTATCTGCAATGCCTGTGGATTTCATATACTCTTCAGCAGCAAGAACTATGTTTCTTGGATATTGGTCTAAAGGACGGTTAGTGGGATAATCAATTATCATAGCGTTTCCACCCATGGAAAGCGTGGGAACTTCGCAAAATGGGTCGATAAAAGCGGTGTCGGGGTCGGGAATGAAAACCATGTCACTTTTTTCAACAACAGCATATCCGTAGTTGGAAGCATCGAAACCGATTCCATCTCTCATTATGTCTTCGGAAAAGTGTTTTGCGGGAATAGTAACGTGTCTGAATTGACCGTTGATATCCACCATTTTAAAATCGATCATCTGGATTCCGTTTTCTTCGATCATTTTTTTGATTGCGGCAATTTTTTTATCCATAAAGCTATACTCCTTTGAGATAGTAAAATTTTTTTATTTTCATTATATTATACATCATATCACATGTTTGAATCATTTTCAAGATGATTTTATAAAAAACAATTGACAAATAAAAATTAAATTGATATAATTAAATTGGTTAAGGATGTTCACAGAATGTATGTAAAATGTGGGGGAAAATATGTTTCTGTATGAGAAGCTTTTGAAAGGGGAAGAAGCCCTTTCTGTAATGGGAATGGGATATGTGGGAATATCCACAGCGGTTTCTTTTTCAAAGAAAGTCCGTGTTATAGGATATGACTTGGATAAGGCGAAAACAGAGCTTTATAAAAAGGGAATAGACCCGACTTATTCCTTGGGAAACGAGGCTATAAAAAATTGTTCTGTTGAGTTTACCAGCGATGAAGCGATGCTTAAAAAAGCAAGATTTCATATTATTGCGGTTCCTACTCCTGTTAATTCTAATAATACCCCCGACCTTTCACAAATAGAGGAAGCTTGCCGCATTCTTGGAAGAAATCTGTGTGCAGGAAGCATTGTTGTGGTTGAGTCCACAGTTTATCCCGGAATGACAGAGGAGGTTTGTATTCCTCTTTTGGAGAAAGAATCAGGACTTGAATGCGGAATTGATTTCAAGGTGGGATATTCTCCGGAGAGGGTAAATCCTGGGGATTCGGTTCATCGTTTTGAAAATATAGTCAAAATTGTATCGGGCATAGATGAAAATACCCTTGAAGAAGTGGCAGGTGCTTATTCTTTGGTTGTTGAAGCGGGTGTTCACTGCGCTCCGTCAATTAAGATAGCAGAAGCTTCAAAGGTTGTGGAAAACGCTCAAAGAGATATAAATATTGCTTTTATGAATGAAATTTCCGTTATTTTCGGAGAGATGGGAATAGATACAAAATCTGTTCTGGAAGCCGCGGGAACAAAGTGGAATTTTCTGAATTTTTATCCGGGACTTGTGGGAGGGCAATGTATAAGCGTGGACCCTTACTATCTGATTCATCAGGCACATCGATACGGATATGAAAGCAAGGTCATAAAGGCGGGCAGAGAGGTTAACGATTCCATGGGTGAATACGTGGCTGAAAAGGTTATCGCTTCTCTTTTGTCAGCAAATAAGCTTCCCCAGGAATCGAGGGTGGCGGTTTTGGGAATCACTTTTAAAGAAGATTTCCCTGACGTGAGAAACAGCAAGGTTGTTCAGATAATAAATTTCTTGAACAGCAATGGAGTGGAAACCTTTGTTTTTGACCCTGTAGCTGATGTTTCGGAATTGAAAAAGCGTTTAAGCGGTGTTTGTGAATCAAAAGCTGAAATACCAAAGGTTGATGCGGTTGTTTTTGCAGTTTCTCACAAGGAATTTAAGGAATATAAAATTTCTGATATAGACGTCTTTTTCAAAGACGGAAAAAAGATAGTTGCAGACGTTAAAGGTATGTTTGACCGTGAGCAATTTGAAAAAGCGGGATATATATACTGGCGTTTGTAACGGGGAGTATAAATTATCGTTCGGAGCTATCTGATGGGATATAATAATCTTACGTTCCCCGAAAATTCTCTTTTCCTCGTTACAGGAGGTGCGGGATTTATCGGGTCTAATCTTGTGGAAGCCCTTTTGAAAATGGGGTATAGAGTCAGATGTTTTGATAATCTTTCCACGGGAAAAAAGGAATATGTGAATATGTTTCTTGATAATCCCCTTTACGAGTTTGTAAAAGGGGATATAAAAGATTATTCCACTTGCGAAAAGGCGTGTGAGGGTGTGGATTACGTTCTCCATCAAGCGGCATGGGGAAGTGTTCCGCGTTCCTTGGAGATGCCTGTGCTTTATTGTGAAAACAACGTTCTCGGAACGGTAAATATGCTTGAAGCCGCAAGGAAAAATAAAGTGAAAAAGTTTGTTTATGCCTCCAGCTCTTCCGTTTACGGTGATGAAGAAGCTCTTCCCAAACGAGAGGGAAAAGAAGGGAATTTGCTTTCTCCCTACGCCCTTACGAAAATGTGTGCGGAGGAATGGGCAAAGCAATATAGCCTTCATTACGGATTGGAAACGGTGGGACTTAGATATTTTAACGTTTTCGGAAAAAGGCAAGACCCGTCAGGTGTGTATGCGGCGGTTATCCCAAAGTTCATAAAACAGCTTAAAAACGGGGAACGCCCTGTGATAAACGGTGACGGAACACAAAGCAGAGATTTTACCTACGTTGAAAACGTGATAGAAGCGAATCTTAAAGCTTGTCTTTCAACAGAAAGCGTGTCGGGAGAGGTTTTCAATATCGCTTTTGGCGGCAGAGAAAGAGTTATTGACGTTTATAATTATATTTGTCAGGCTTTTGGAAAAGAAACGGAGCCTTTGTATGCCCCTGAAAGAAAGGGTGACATAAAGCATTCGAGAGCGGATATATCAAAGGCAAAGACGGTTTTGGGATATGCTCCCGAATATGATTTTTCCCGCGGAATAAAAGAGGCAATCGAGTGGTACAAAAGCAATTTATAATTGACAAACGTGTAAAAGTATGGTATGATCAATTTTATGAGTGCGAAAGGGAACACAAAGTGAAAAAACAGGCATTGCGATATGCAAAAAATTATTTTTACGTAATTGTCGGCTGTGTGTGCTATGCCGCGGGAGTAAGCCTTTTTTTAGAGCCAAACTCCTTGACTCCCGGCGGACTTTCGGGAATTGCAATTATAATCAATCATTTTTTCCCCGCTTTAACGGTGGGAATGACTATATTTGCCATGAACGTTCCTTTGCTTATTGCGGCGTTTGTTTTCATCGGAAAGGAATTTTTGCTTTCAACTCTTATCGCTACAGCTCTTTCCTCGGTGTTTATTGATATACTTTCGCCATTTGCTCCCGCATTGGATGATAAAATGCTGTGCGCTGTGTTTGGCGGATTTTTTATGGCGTTCGGGCTTGCCTTTGTTTTCAAGGGTAACGCCACAACGGGAGGAACGGATATAATTGTAAAGCTTCTCAGAAAAAAGTTTCGCCATATCAAAACGGGAACTATAATGTGGGGAACAGACGCAGCGGTTATAATTGCAACAGCGGCTGTGTTTCACGATTATAAGGTGGCACTTTATGCCGCCATTACTGTTTTTGTTCAGACTATTGTAATGAACTACGTTTTGTACGGACCCGATGAAGCGGCACTTGTGTATATAATCAATTGCGACCATGAAAAGATGGTAAAGCTTTTCATGGAAAAAATGGAAATTGGAGCGACTCTTTTAGACGGAACGGGAGCTTATACAGGGGATAAACGTAAGGTTACCCTTTGTGCTATAAAAAAACAACAGCTTCCAACGTTAAGACAGATAGTTGAAGAAAATGCCCCCGATGCTTTTTTGATAGTAACAAGCGCAAACGCTGTTTTCGGGGAGGGCTTTAAAGAAATTGACGTAGAAGACCTTTAATAAAGGCTACGAATAAAAAAACACGAAAGGACCCATTTATGAAAAAGCAAATAATTGCATTTTTGCTCATGATTATCATGCTTGTTTCTGTTGTTGGCTGTGGAGAAGAATCTTCCAGCGGAAGCGGAACGGAAAGCACAGGAGAATCATCAAAACAAGAAGTTTCTATCGATGCTAACGAGTATATTAATGCGGACGGAACAATTAAAATGCCCGACCTCACAAATATGCCCTATGAAGACGCCAAAGCTCTTCTCAAGAGCCTTGGACTCAAATGTAAATTCGGCGAAGAGTATGACAGTTCAGGTAATATTGACGTGGGAAGCGTTATTAAATCTGACTACTTGCCCGGCGAATCCGTTAAAAAAGGCGCTCAAGTCTTCCTCACAATTCGTAAAGAAGGCGAACTTATTGATCCTAACGTTCCCTACGTTGATCCCCTCGTTAAAGAACGCGGAGAATTGGCACAGGGAGCAAACAGCGACTACAAGCCCCTTAACTACGAAACAATGAAGGCTATCTGGATTTCTCAATTTGACCTTCAGGGTATCCTTGCAGAAACCACACAGCGTTCCGAAGAGTCATTGCGTAAAATCTTTGCTACTCTTTGTGATAAGTTGGCAAAAGACGGATATAACACCGTTATCGTTCAGGTTCGTCCTTACGGTGACAGCTTCTATCCCTCTGCATATTATCCTTGGTCCAGCTATGCTCTCGGCTCATACGGAGTATATGGCTCATACGATCCCCTTAAGGTTATGATTGAAGAAGCTCACAAGGTAAATCTCAGCTTCCAGGCTTGGATTAACCCTATGAGAGTTTTTGGCGATGCCAAAACCTTTGAGCTTATCAACGTTTCCTATAAAATCCGTGAATGGTTTGATAATCCAACTAAATATCCTAACTATATATATAAGCATGAAACTTATCATTATCTTAACGTGGCTTATGAAGAAGTTCGTCAGCTTATTATCGACGGTGCCGCTGAAATCGTAAGATACTACGACGTTGACGGTGTTCATATGGACGACTATTTCTATCCCACAAAGATTCCAAAGGAATTTGACTTCGATGCATTCAAAACTTCAGGATATACCACTCTTATCCAATTCCGTAAGAACAACATCAACAAGCTTGTAAGCGGACTTTATTCTGCAGTTAAGAAAGAAAACAAAAACGTTCTTTTCGGTATTTCTCCTGCGGGAAATATTGAAAACGTAAGAAATTCCTGCTGTCTTGATATTGATACTATTCTTTCACACAAAGGATACGTTGACTACATTATGCCTCAGATTTACTGGGGATTTGAACATGACAGCCAGCCTTACAAGACATGTCTTGCAAACTGGCAAGCTCTTGTAAAAGAGCCCAGCATCAAATTCATCGTTGGACTTACTGCAAGTAACATTGAAGAACAGTCAAATATCGAATTTGTTGTAAATCAGGACATATTCCAAAGATATCTTACACATACTCAATCAACAGGTATGTTTGATGGACTTTGTATTTTCTCCGTTGCTACTCTTTATGACGTAAAAACGGGAGCATCTTCCACTCACGAAAACGTAAAAGCGGAAATGGATAATTTCCTCCCCTTGTTTAAAACTGTTCCAAACAAGAAGATTTCCTACTGATAAAGGACTTATTGAGGAATGAATATGAAAAAGCGTATAATTTCATTTTTACTTATGGTTATAATGCTTCTTTCCGTTGTTGGCTGTAACAAAGAAAAACCCGATACCAGCGGAGAAGCCGTTTCGAGCAACGAGGAAATTTCTCTTGATGCGGGAGATTATGTAAATAACGATGGCACAATCAAAATGCCCGACCTTACAAATATGCCCGTAGAACAGGCTCAAGCGTTCCTTAAAGAGCTTGGACTCAAATCCAAGGTTGGAGAGGAATATGATAAAACAGGCAAAATAAACGTGGGCTGTGTTATCAAAAGCGACTACTTACCCGGCGAAGCTGTTAAAAAAGGCACTCAGGTTTTCCTTACCATTCGTAAAGAAGGAGATTATATAGACCCATCCGTTCCTTACGTTGACCCTCTCGTTGCAGAACGCGAAGAGTTGGCACAAGGAGCAAATGGCGATTATAAGCCCCTTAACTACGAAACAATGAAAGCTATATGGATTTCTCAATATGACCTTGACGGTGTTCTTGCCGATGGTTCTCAAAGGTCTGAAGAATCCTTGCGAGAGATTTTTTCAAATCTTTGTGCAAAATTGGCAGTAGACGGATATAATACAATTATCGTTCAGGTTCGTCCTTACGGTGACAGCTTCTATCCCTCTGCATATTATCCTTGGTCTGACTATGCAGTTGGCGGATATGGTCTTTATGGCTCCTATGACCCTCTCAAAGTTATGATTGAAGAAGCTCACAAGGTGAATCTCAGCTTCCAGGCTTGGATTAACCCTATGAGAGCATACAGCAGTGCAAAGACTTTTGAGATAATAAACGTAAACTATAAGCTCCGTCAATGGTACGATGACCCTAAATCATATCCTAACTACGTTTATAAGCATGGAACGTATTTCTATCTCAACGTGGCTTATGAAGAAGTTCGTCAGCTTATTATCGACGGTGCCGCTGAAATCGTAAGATACTATGACGTTGACGGCGTTCACATGGATGACTATTTCTATCCCACAGGAATGCCAAAGGAATTTGATTTGGCAAAGTTCCAGAAATCAGGTTTTAATTCTCTTAATGCTTTCCGTAAGGATAATATAAATAAGCTTGTAAGCGGACTTTATTCTGCAGTTAAGAAAGAAAATAAAAACGTTCTTTTCGGAATCTCTCCTGCGGGAAACCTCAGCAACGTAAGAAATGCTTGCTGTCTTGATATTGACACAATTCTTGCAAACAAAGG
>JAZRPU010000159.1:0-1612 GCA_045649365.1 Eubacteriales bacterium
GGCGTAATATTAAATTTTACGATGATGAAGATGTTATTGAAAGAATAGAAATTGTTAATGTTGAAAGCGATTTGAGTGACACAGTTCTTCAAACAATTTGCAATGATGATGAAAATCAATTTATAACTGATTTATCAAAAGTTTCTTTTAATGACTATATTTTTGGTGATCCAATGGAAGTAGCTGGGAAAGCAATTAAAATAACTTATGAAAGTGGAAACTATGAACTAATTTGTCACTATTGGTCTGAATATATAAGCGAAGAAAAAACTTATTTTATTTGGAAAAATTGTAGTGAAAAAGATTTTGAAGATTTAATAAGTAAATATCAAAACACCAGATCGTAACAGCGGGGGACGGTGAATGGTTCAAATCCACTACAGGGTCCATAGGAGACAGAGGACGGCTCTCTGTCTCCTTTTCTCAAAGGTTGGGCGAAGGCAAATTCTGCATCTTTAACAAATCATGAAAACGAGGATAATACAACTTTCCGCATTTTTGCAGAATTTAATCTTACTGATGATGAAACGGGTGAAACCATTACTGAAGAATACGCCCTTGACTTTAACCCAACAACAAATATTTGGCAATATGGGTCAGCCCCAATTTGTTTCAAGGCTAAAAACGCTACAGTTAATTCTGTAAACGTCTTTTTGAGCTATGACTTTAACGTGAACGATGCTTGTTTTGACGATGTTTCTTTAACGTTAGAGCCTGCTCAAACGTATAATTATGATGCAAACGGTAAAATTTCAGAAGTAATATCGGCAGACGGAAACGCTTCACTTTCGGAATATAACGATGAAGACCTTCCTAACGATATAACAAAATACACCAATATATATGGTGAAGTATATACCTATGAATATAATGCAAACGGTGTTAACGTTCATCAGGTGAAAAAGATAAGCAAAACGTCGGCAGGAAAAACTATCCATACGGAATATACATACGATTCCTACGGAAACGTAACAAGCACAACAGTTTCCAACGATAACAATACGTCATCCCTCACTTCTTCGCAAACGTATTCCGACAACGGAAACTATATTTCAAGTATAACCGATGTTAACAACATTACTTATGAATATCTCTATAACCCGCAAACCAATCTTTTAACCTTAACAAAAGACGGTCTTGATAACGTTACCCGCTTTGCTTACGATGGAAAAGACAGAATAACCTCCATGTTCAACGATGCAGACGGTGATGGAACTCAAGACGAAACGGAGTCAGGAGTTGGGTATTCATACACATCGAAAGGCTATTTATCCCAAATAGAAACTGCAAACACCGCTTACGTATTTTCTTATGATACCTTTGGAAATAACACCTCCATAAGCATCAATGGAGCATCTTCCGCTCTTGCAACTTACGTTTACGGTGCTAATAACGGAAAGCTTCAAAAAACAACTTATGGCAACGGAATTTACGTAGAAAATGTATATGACCATCTTGACAGAATCGTTGCAATAAAGTATAATGGTGTTGAGAAATATACCTTTACTTATAATGGTAACAGTCAACTGTCAGAAAGTCATGATTTAATTAACGATTATGTTTATACCTACGAGTATGACAGCTTGGGAAGACTTATCCGCGGTACTGTTGA
>JAZRPU010000160.1:0-4398 GCA_045649365.1 Eubacteriales bacterium
GTATCATAAAATCTTTCGTAAACGTCTTTAAGGCGCACTTGCTTTTGATTGAGATAATACTCACTTTCACCCGTTCTGTAATATCTTCTTGTAACGCTTAATTCTTCGTTATCCTCTGTTAAAAAGTTGATAGTAACGTGAGCAGAGCTTGCTTGAGAGCGTGTGGGAGTGCCACTGAAAAGAACGTCTTCCATTTTTGAGCCTCTAAGACTCTTGACAGACATCTCACCAAGAACCCATCTGATAGCATCGGAAATATTGGATTTTCCGCTTCCGTTAGGGCCAATAATGGCGGTCACGCCTTTATCGAAGGTTATTTTGGTTTTGTCGGGGAAGGATTTGAATCCCTGCATTTCCAAAGATAAAAATATCATAATTAATACCGTCGCTTTTTAAAATTACAAGTTTTACACGTCTTCGCCTAAAATCTTTAATGCTTCTTTTGCAGCTTCTTGTTCTGCAGAGCGTTTTGATTTTCCACATCCTTCTCCTAAAAAGTTGCTGTTAAGATAAACTCTGAATGTAAACCACTTATTGTGAGGAGGACCTGATTCTGAAATTAACCTGTATTCAAGAATTTCTTCAGGGGTTTGCTGTACTATTTTCTGAAGCAGAGATTTATAGTCACCGTTACCGCTTTTCATTGTTTGAGCAGTTGCTTCGATGATAAAAGGAAGTAAAAATGCTTTTGCTTTTTCCATACCTCCATCAAGATACAAAGCAGCAAGAAGTGCTTCAAAAGCATCTGAAACAATGCTTTTTCTTCCTCTTCCGTGAGTAAGTACTTCTCCGTGACCGAGGTAAATATAATCTCCCAAAGAAATTTTAGATGCAAATTCATAAAGTGAATTTTCGCAAACAACTGCTGCTCTCGTTTTGGTAAGGTCACCTTCTGTAAAAGCAGAGTTAAGGGAATATAAGTATTCTGAAGTAATTATCGATAAAACGGAATCTCCCAAAAACTCAAGTCTTTCGTTATCGACAATATGTTTATTTTTATATTTATTTTCGTTTGAATAGGATGAATGTACCAACGCGTTTTTGATGTATTTTTTTTCTTTGAAAACATATCCAATTGTTTTTTCTAATTGTGAGATAGGCTTCAAAGCGGGTATATATGAGTTTTTTTCCATGTTCATTATTTTCTTATATTTCAGATTTTTATAATCAAATTATTGTTTTTTGTTTTCAGCGATAATTTCTGCTACGTTCGATTCGTAGTATTTTTTAGCTTGTTTTATACACGTTTGAATACTTCTTGCATCAGATGAGCCATGAGCTTTAATAACGGGTTTTGCAATACCGAGGAATGGTGCACCGCCAAATTCTCTGTGGTCAATGGATTTTTTCAGCTTTTTCAATTCCGAATTAACAAGTGCGGCAGAAACGTATGTTATGGGAGAAGCTCTGAACATTGTATTAAGCTTCTTTTTGAAGAAAACTCCCATTCCCTCGATAAGCTTGATAGTTATATTTCCGGTAAACCCATCGCAAACTGCCACGTCAACTTTTCCACAGGGTAGGTCACGTCCTTCGCAGTTCCCAACAAAATTTATAGGGAGTGCTTTCAGTAAGGGAAGTGTTTCAAGACAAAGCTCGTTTCCTTTTGTTTCTTCAGCACCATTGTTAAGAAGACCAACACGAGGATTTGATACACCTAACACTTTTTCAACGTAAATTGAGCCTAAAAGTGCGAATTGTTCAAGGTTTTCGGGAAGAGCAGAGGGATTAGCACCCGAATCAAGAAGCAAGAAAGGATTTTCCAAAGGAATAACTGCACCTAATGCCGCACGTCTGATACCTTTTAATCTTCTTACGGTAAGTGATGCAGATGTGAATAAAGCGCCTGTGTTTCCGGGGCTGACAACTGCATTAGCTTCACCATTTTTTAACGCATTTATGGCTTTTGACATGGAACTGTCTGATTTTTCCTTCATAACGTCCATCGGGGCATCTTCCATTTTCATAAAAACGTCTGTATATATACAATCTGCAACAACGCTTTTTCCGTCAAACTCATCAATAGCGTTTTTGATGTTCGATTCAGAACCGCAGAGGAGAAGCTTTACGTTATTTTCTTTCGCTCCGTTAATTGCTCCTTTTGCAATTTCCATTGGAGAATTATCTCCGCCCATGATATCAACAGCAATAATAATATCGTTCATTTTTATTCCTTCCAGCCACATTGCTTACTGCAATAATAAAGCTCTTTGGATTTCTTTTTCAAGATTATACTTCCGCAAGAGGGACATTTTCTGTTTGTGGGAACATCCCATGAAGAAAAAGTGCAGTTGGGGTAGTTTTCACATGAATAAAAAGTTCGTTTGCTTTTTCCTGTTTTTATAATAATCTTTTTACCACAAAGAGGGCAGTCTACACCTGCTTCTTTAAAGCATGCTATGGTAGATTTACATTCCGGATATTTTGAACATGCATAAAAAGCACCGTATGAACCGTTTCTTAAAATCATGTCACTACCACATTTTGGACATTTTTTGTCGGATACTTCGGGAAGCTTTTCTTTTTCGCCTGCTTTTGTAAGTTTTTTTGTGTTTTTACAAGCGGGATAATTGGGACAAGCTGCAAATTTTCCAAAGCGACCGCTTTTTTCTATCATTGTTGCACCGCATTTTTCACAAATAATGTCGGTTGCAACGGTAGGAATATCAATTCGTTCTGTCCCCAATGTTTTTTCAGCACCATGAAGCTGACTTATAAAGTCGTCATAAAACTCTTGAAGTACTTTTTTATAGTCTGCATTGCCGGAACAAATATCTTCAAGAGATTCTTCCATTTGTGCTGTGTAGTTGTAATCGATAACGTTAGAAAACGCTTTCATCATCAAGTCAACAGTGATTTCACCAATATTGGTTGGCTTTAAAAATTTTCCTGTACGTTCAACGTATCCACGGCTTATAATGGTTGTAATTGTGGGAACAAAAGTGGAAGGTCTTCCAACGCCCATTTCAGCGAGAACTTTTGTCAAAGTACCATCAGTATATCTGAGGGGCGGTTCAGTAAATTTTTGTTCAGAAGATATTTTAGTAGCATTAAGAACGTCTTTTTCTGAAAGAGATGGAAGCTTTCCATTTGTCATGTCGCCGTTATCAGCTTCCTCAACGTCTTTCTCTGCACCGTAAATTGTGAGATATCCGGGGAATTTGATAACGTATCCGCCGCTTGAAAAGATGTTACCATTACATTCAAACTTATATTGTATTGTATCAAAGTCAGCAGCTTTCATCTGGCTGGCAACAAAACGTTGCCAAATCATTTTATAAATTTTGTATTGGTCAGGTGAAAGTTTTGATTTTATAGAATCAGGGTGAAGAGTTACGTCGGTTGGTCTTATTGCTTCGTGAGCATCTTGAGAGCTTTTTTTAACCTTATATATGTTTGGAGTTGAAGGGTAATAGCTTTCTCCGTAAGTTGAAATTATATAATTTTTAGCATTTTCACGCGCTTCATCGGAGATTCTCAAAGAGTCTGTTCTCATATAGGTGATTAGACCGTGGCTTGAGCGTTCACCTAAATTAATTCCTTCATAAAGCTCTTGAGCAACCATCATTGTTCTTTGTGCCCTGAAGCCAAAACGTCTGTTTGCATCTTGTTGCATTGTGGAGGTTGTATATGGAGCTTGTGGTTTTCTATACGTTACAGATTTTTTTACCTCGCAAACGTTAAAAATACCATTCTCGCATTGTTCCACAATTCTTTTTGCATCTTCACCATTGTTTATTTCACGTTTTTTATCTTTATCACCGTAATATTTAGCGGTAAGGGGTTCACCATTTTGATTTTTCAGAGTTGCTGATATGTTCCAATATTCTTTAGGAATAAAATCTCTTATTTCTTTTTCGCGTTCAACAATAATTCTTGTGGCTACAGATTGAACTCGTCCTGCGGAAAGACCGTTTTTGATTTTTTTCCAAAGGAATGGACTAAGCTTGTAACCAACAATTCTATCTAATATTCTTCTGGCTTGTTGAGCGTTAACGAGATTTTCGTCAATATCTCTTGGGTGATTTATCGCTTCTTTAAGCGTGCTTTTTGTAATTTCGTTGAAGCTTATTCTTTTTACCTTATCGCTATCAAGTCCAAGAGCTGCGGAAAGATGCCATGAAATAGCTTCACCTTCACGGTCAGGGTCAGTTGCCAAAAGAACTTTATCAGCTTTTTTAGCTTCTTTTTTTAATTCTTTTATCAAATCACCTTTTCCGCGAATGTTTATATATTGGGGCTCAAAGCCATTTTCAATATCAACGCCGAATTTACTTTTTGGAAGATCTCTTATATGTCCTTTGGAGGCAACAACCTTGTATCCTTTCCCCAAAAAGCTTTTTATTGTAGAAACCTTTGTAGGTGATACAACAATTACAAGTATGCTCATTAATTATT
>JAZRPU010000161.1:0-2451 GCA_045649365.1 Eubacteriales bacterium
GAATATGAACAATAAAAAAATGAAAGCTTCTCCCGACACGTTTAAACGCGTTTTAAAAATGTTATTTAGTTCATATCCCGTGTTGATTCCAGTCACGATTTTTTGCATTCTTTTTTCTTCTGTTACCGCAGCAATACCCGCTCTTTTTGTGGAAGGCGTTGTTAGTGTAATAGAAAAGGGGCATGCTAGCGGAGATTGGGTGAACGCTAAAGCGGAAATCGTTCCTAAAGTAATTTTGCTTATTTGCTTTTACGTTTTATCCATTATAGCAATTACCGTATATACTCAATTGATGGCGTATATAACCCAAGGCTTTTTGCAAAAGAGCAGAAAAGCAATGTTTGATGGAATGCAGAATCTTCCGATAAAGTTTTTTGACACGCATCAACATGGCGATATAATGAGCCACTATACAAATGATATAGATACGATGCGCCAACTTGTATCTCAAGCTCTTCCAACGCTTATTCGTGCATCAGCCATCGTATTATCCGTATTTTTTATAATGTTATATTTCAGCGTATGGCTTACTTTGATTGTTGTTTTAGGCGTTATTGCAATGTTTTTTGTCACGAAAAAGGTAGGCGGTGGCTCTGCGAAATATTTCTTAAGACAGCAAAAATCCATTGGTAAAACCGAAGGTTTTATTCAAGAGATGATGAATGGCCAAAAAGTTGTTAAGGTTTTCAGCCATGAAGAAAAATGTATTGAAGAATTTGATAAAATAAACGAAGAACTCTTTAATGATAGTTTTAAAGCTAATGCATACGCTAACTGTTTAGGCCCGATTAATATGAATATCGGAAATATATTGTACGTTATTATAGCTGTTGCAGGCGGTTTATTTGTATTATCTGATTTTGCAAATTTAAGCCTTTCAGGGAAAGCTTTTGGTATTAGTATAGTAATACCGTTCCTTAATATGACAAAGCAATTTACTGGCAATATAAACTAAGTTTCACAGCAAATTAATGCTATAGTAATGGGACTTGCAGGGGCGCAAAGAATTTTCTCTGTTATGGATGAGAAGCCTGAAGAAGATGCGGGTTACGTTACTTTAGTAAATGCAGAAATAGACGAACAGGGTAATATTACGGAAACAAGTAAAAGAACAGGGAAGTGGGCATGGAAACATCCTCATACTGACGGTACTTTAACTTATACGGAGTTGAAAGGTGACGTAAGACTTTTTAACGTGGACTTTGGCTATGTACCCGATAAACAAGTTTTGCACGATGTTTCTGTTTATGCTGAACCTGGGCAAAAAGTTGCTTTTGTCGGTGCAACAGGAGCAGGAAAAACAACTATTACAAATTTGATTAACCGCTTTTATGACATTGCAGATGGCAAAATAAGATATGACGGAATCAATATTAATAAAATAAAAAAATCCGACCTTCGCCGTTCTCTTGGAATTGTTTTGCAAGATACAAATTTATTCACAGGAACGGTTATGGATAATATAAGATATGGTAAACTTGATGCAACTGATGAAGAATGTATCGCAGCGGCAAAGCTTGCGGGGGCTGATGATTTTATTGTCCGACTTCCAAATAAATACAATACAGAGCTTACGAATAATGGAGCTAATTTATCCCAAGGTCAAAGACAGCTTATTTCTATTGCGAGAGCGGCAGTTGCTGACCCTCCGGTTATGATACTTGATGAGGCAACTTCTTCAATAGATACAAGAACAGAGGCTATAGTTCAAAAGGGAATGGATAGCCTTATGAAAGGCAGAACTGTATTTGTTATAGCTCATAGACTCTCTACAGTAATGAATTCTGACGTTATCATGGTTTTAGATAAAGGAAGAATTATTGAGAGGGGAGATCATGAAAAGCTTATTGCAGAAAAAGGAACCTATTATCAGCTTTATACAGGTGCATTTGAATTGGAATAAATTTGAAAGGTAAAATTTGAAATGAAAAATAACAAATTAGGTTTATACTCATTTTTAATTATTGCATTTTTAATGATGTCTTTGCTTATGTCATCTTGCGGTGCTGCTGAAAAAGCTATGGATTCACAGTATAATAATGGTGGTAATGTTAATGATTTCGTTGAAACGTCCCCTGATAAAGAAAACACGTTGGGAGGTAATGGTGGGACAATTGAAACTGATAAGACTGAAAAAATTATCAAAACTGTTGATATTGAAGGTGAAACCAAAGAGTTTGACGATGCGGTACAGAATATAAAAGAACGCGTTTCTGAATTTAATGGATATATTGAAAAATCCAACGTCAGTGGCGGTCAAAGTCTTTCTGACCAATGTCGTAGTGAAAAAAATGCAGAGCTTGTTATTAGAATTCCCTCTGAAAGGCTTTCTGAATTTCTTGATAAAACCAATGCTTTGCTCAATGTGACAAGTTCCACGGAAAGTACAAAAGATGTGACACTTGAATACTATGATGCAGAATCACGTCTTAACACACTTAAAACCAAAAG
>JAZRPU010000162.1:0-7675 GCA_045649365.1 Eubacteriales bacterium
ACTTGAAGCCGCAAAAATCAACGTATCAGGCGGAACAACAACTGTTAAAGCCTCTGATGACGGTGTAAACGCTTCCGACGGTTCAGGCGGTGGAATGGGCTTTGGCGGCGGTGGCGGAATGGCTGCCAACTCCAACTGTCAATTTAACGTAAGCGGTGGATTTATCTACGTTAATTCAAACGGTGACGGACTCGACTCCAACGGAAATATTTCCATATCTGGCGGAACAGTTCTTTGCGAAGGGCCTACAAATGGTGGCAACAGCTCCGTTGACCATAACGGGTCTATCGCTGTAACAGGAGGCACACTCCTTTCCATCGGTAGCAGTGGAATGGCGGGAGAAATTTTAAGCTCCACCACGGGAACAACTCAATGTATTTTCGGCTCATATTGCAACGGAACAGCAGGAACTACTATTGCCATTAAAGATTCCTCCGGAAACGTTCTCTTTGTTTTCAAAACCACAAAACAGTTCGGACACCTTGTTTTCTCTTCTCCCGACCTTAAAACAGGCGAAACCTATAGCATTTACACAGGCGGAAGCGGAAACGGTGAATGCATAAACGGACTTTACACAAATAATTCCTACAGCGGAGGAACACAGCTTACCACAGTTTCCCAAACTGCAACCGTTACAGGTGGCGGTGGCGGAATGATGGGCGGTGGCGGTACACAACCCGGTGGCTCAAGACCCACAAAGCCAAACCGCTGGTAATAATTAATGCGGAATTCGGAATTCGGAATGCGGAATTGTGGTTAATTCGGATTTACGAATAGTTGTTCCATAGTCATTCAAAACATTTAAAGCAATCACAAATCAGAATAATTTTAAGGTGCAGTTTTCAAAAATCTGAAAACTGCACCTTTTATGTTATTTACGTTCCTTTTCTGGTTTAAGGTCTTATGTACGTTCCTTGTCTGATTTGGGGTATTATTTACGTTCGCTTGTTTTTTCACAAGGTATATTAAAGAATTATTCTGTTTTTTCCTTTGCTTTGGGAATTATTTTAACATTTTTCAAAAAAGCTATTGACAAACGCCAAAAAATGTTTTATTATTGTACTATCAAAGTGATACAAGGGAGAGTAACAAATGAAAAGATTAATTTCTGTAATTTTTTGGTTTGTTTTATGTATATTTTTAATTGTTTGTTTCTTTCTCGGATTTGAAAAAATATTTTTATCATTTCATTCTGAATACTATTTGTTTTACGAACAGTCCCCATTAGCGTCAAATCTTTTTGCACCTCTTGCTGTTCTTCCCGCTCTTTTCCTTTCGTATCTTGTTTTTTACTTTATAAACGGAAGAAAATATGACCCGCTTCACTGGATAGAGTTAATTAAGAGTTGGAGAATATGGAACGTAATTCCAATTATACTTTTTGAGTTAGTCCTTTATTTCTGCCTTTTTAACGTTACTATTGTGACCCCCGATAAGATTATTGTCAAAACGACCTTTGACCCAAAGGGCAAAGAATATACCTATTCCCAAGTTGAAAAAATCGAAACGGGATTTGGAAACAAAAAATTCACCTTATGGGAGCATGAAAAGAAAGGAAGCTTTTACTATAAAATCTATTTAGACGGTGAAGAAAGAGTTTTCCATCTTCCCTCTCCCAACAATGAAATTGAAAGATATAACGATACCTATTATGAGCTTGAAGAATTTGATACTGCCTTGGTAAAAGAAAACGTGCCAAAGGAATCAAGTGATAAAGGCTGGGAAAAATGCGATTTTGACCAAAGATACGTAGATAGGTTTTTAAGGATAATAAATAATCAAAACACAGATTAAAACAAAGGAGGAGAAAACATGGCTTGGACTTTTGCCCCCGATAAACCAGTTTTTATTCAGATAAGCGAACGAATAAGACGCTCCATTGTTTCGGGAGAATATCCGGCAGGCAGTCAGATTCCAACAGTAAGACAAATTGCATTAGATGCAACAGTAAATCCCAACACAGTTGTTCACGCCTTAAACGTTCTTGAAGCGGAAGGACTGATTTTTTCCAAAAGAACGCTGGGAAAATTTGTAACCGAAGACGTGTGCCTTATAGAATCATGTCGAACAGAAATGGCGAAAAGGCTGACGGAAGAATACGTTTCAGCCATGAGCCAATTGCGATTCACAACAGAAGAAGCCACGGAAATATTAAAAAATGCAAAATAGACATTAGCTCTTTAAAACAGATAATTTATACCCTTTAAAATAAAATGAAAGGAAATTCAATCCATGAATAACTTTGAAAATTTCGATTCTTCCGAAAACGTAATTCAAGGAAGCGCAAATTTCGGTTTTTCGGATAACCCCTATTCCCTTTTGGAATGCAAAAACTTAACAAAATCCTACAAAAAAGGTGTTCCCGTATTATATAACTTGAATTTATCTATTCCCGCGGGAAGAATAATCGGACTTTTAGGACCTAACGGTTGCGGAAAATCCACGTTAATAAAGCTCATAGCGGGAATTTTACAAGCGGATTCGGGAGAAATCACCGTTTGCGGAAAAAATATTGGAGAAGAAAGCAAAGCTCTCGTTTCCTATCTTCCCGAAAGACCATATTTTTCAGGGTCAATGAAAGTATGTGCCATTTTGGATTATTTTGAAGACTTCTACAAGGATTTTGACAAAGCAAAAGCCTACAGATTGTTACAGGATATGGGAATTAACCCGCAAGCCGCGTTGAAAACCCTTTCAAAAGGAACAAAAGAAAAAGTTCAGCTTATTCTCGTTATGTCGAGAAACGCCCGTCTTTATCTTCTTGACGAGCCTATAGCAGGCGTTGACCCTGTTGCAAGAGAATATATTTTAAACACAATAGTCAGCAACTACAACCCCACCGCATCTGTTATAATAACAACTCACCTTATAACCGATATTGAACAAGTTCTCGATGATTTCATGTTCATATCCTACGGCGGAGCTATTTTAAAATCGGGAAACGCCGAAGCGACAAGAAACGAAACAGGAAAATCTCTTGACCAATTATTCAAGGAGGTATTCAGATGTTAAAGAAGCTTTTAAAATATGATTTCCGCTCCCTTTTCAAGCTGTGGAAAATATTTGCAATTATAGTATTTGCTGTTCTTACGTCGGTAGGAATCACCCTTTCCTTTGTCATAGGTCCTGATGAACCCAATGCAGTCCTCATTGTTTTTCTTGCATTTCTCGTAATGGGTGCAATTTTTGGCGTTGGTGCTTTTGCTGTTTCACCATTGATACTTTCGGCGGTACGGTTTTATAAAAACCTTTTTTCCGACGAGGGATATTTAACCTTTACCCTCCCCGTTAAAAAGAAAGATATTATCAATTCAAAAATAATTTCTTCCTCAATTATTTCAATGCTCTCTTATATCGTTATCTTTTTGTCGGTCTGCTCACTTATCTTTTTCGCAACGATGAAAGACGTTGCAGAGCTTTTAGAGCTTTTGGAAAGTATAGCTAACTTTTTCACTGCAAGCGGTGCTTGGTCATTTATATTGATTTTGGAAATATTGGCAGGACTTTTTGTTATCTCCGTATTTTCCATAATGCTTATTTTCCTTTGTATCACTATTGCATGTATCATAACGAAAAAAGCAAGGATAATTACCGCCATAGGTATTTACTACGGAGTAAACAGCGTTATAGGTTTTTTGCAAAATATTCTCTATTTTTCCACATCGGGACTTATTTCAAACTTATTCTCACTCCCCGCAAAAGTTCTTGCTCCCAATTTATGCCTTATTTTATTAGTATTAATTCTTTTCGTTTCTATCTTTTGTATTATGCTTTATATTCTTGAATATTATTTTCTTGATAAAAAGCTTAATCTTGCATAAAAGGAGGGGTAAAAATGAAAAATTACAAAAAAATATTTTCTTTAATTATTCTTTTGGTATTATCTCTTTCCGTTTTTTCTCTTTCCGCTTCTGCAGGTGACACAAAAACCGTTACTGTCAACAATGATTTGACAGAGCTGACAATAAACGGAGCGGTTTATTATAAGTTCAACAGCAACGTTCTTTACGAAAGCTATTATAATATAGACAAAATTTCATTTTCTTCCGACAACGAGGAAATAACAGACCTATCTATTAGGTCCAACGAAGATGAATCTGTTATAATCGCTTATTTTTCTTTTGCAAACGGAGATGAAATACAATCCTCTTACATTCACCAAAATTCCTTTGAGGGCTTTAACTCCCTTTTGGAAAGTCCGAGAGAAAAGCTTTATATCATGGATTATTCCTATTACGATGAAAAAATCGAATTTGATTTTTCTCTTATAAAAGATGATTTAGAAAGAGGAAAATATACTGAAATCCGACCTTATTCTATAGATAGGTATTGCTATGTATGTACGGAAAGCAGAGGATTTTATAAAATTGAAGGTTTTCTTTTGGAAAAAGGAAGTAACTTTTACTTTTTAGACTGTGAAAAAGAAAACATTAAAAATCCCTCATCGTATCAGCCTTATTCGGAAGATACCATATACGCCGTAAAGATTACAAATGAAGAGTTCAACAATCTCATTGTGGGTTCAGAAAGAGAAAGCGCGGGAGAAGAAAACGTTATATTTTCCGTAATATTCATTATTATCTTCGGCGTGATTCCCTTTGCCGCATTGATTGTAAGTATTGTTTTCTTTGCGAAAACAAAAAAATTCTACAGAAAGCTATGGGCATCTGTTGCTATAGTTTCCGCAGTAGAAATTTTGACGTTGATTATCACTATGATAATTCTTTGGAATCAATTTTAAGCGTTTTTAAGTAAAAACGTTAGGAGTCATTATGAATATATTCGGTTTCAAAAAAAGTCTTTTGCTTATTTTATGTAGCTTAATTTTATTAACGTCATGCGAAATCAGAATAGGGACAGATTCTTTCGGTGTTGCTTCCTTTTACCCCACCGCCAAACAAGCCTTTGAGGAAGAAGCGGGCTACAATGCGATTCAAGGGGCGTGGGAAGAAATCCGCGAAGATATTGGAGTTTTTGAAGTTGATAATACTTATTCTCTTTATTTTGCAATTTTAGATTACACTCGCAACGGGTCTGTTTCCGATACCGTTATTTCAGTTATGCTTATGGAAACAAAAAACGGGAAATATCGTTATACGGGGTCATGTTCAAGTTTCTCCACAAACGTTCTCAACGCAACGGAAAGCGATGAAGAAAAAATAGCCAAAAGCTCATTCCCCGTTAATGACAAGGAAATTGAATATCATTTTGCAAAGAAAGATTTGCTTAACAAAGCCGATTTAACTGAAAACTTCAACTTCCACGAATGTGTGATTAATTTCAACGGTCAATCCACGGAAATAACGATAGCTGTTTCTAAATAACGTAAAAACATATCCCCTGTTAAAGAGGTGAAAACGTGAAGAATTTAACAAAAATATTGTTTTTAATCGGTTTTATTTTCTGCTTGGTTTTTTCCTTGCAATACCCATTTCCCGCTTTATCGGATAATCTTCTTTGGGTAAACGCCTCTTTTTTCCTTGTAAGATTCCTCGCGTGTATATTTTGTATGAAGCTGCTTTATGATTTCATATTTAAAGAATATTTAAAGGAGTCTTTCAAAAAAGCAAGTGTAATTAACTTTTCTCTTTTAGTTGTATGCACTATATACGAAACGGTAAAGCATTGTATATTCCGTAACGTTCCCGAGTTTCCCCTTTCTCTTTTGCCTATAGAAGCCTTTCTGTCCGCTTTGGTTATATGGTTTTTTATATGCAAAGAAAATCCAAAAGAGAAAAAAGGTAAATATATTTCCCTTGCTATAGTCATTCTTTCGGGTGTCTATTCAATCTTTTGCGAAACAAATATTTTAATTCAACTGATAAACCAAATTAAATAAAAAGCACAGGAGTTTTCTATGACAAACAAAAACAAAACGATTCAGAGAGTTTGCCTTGTATTAGCAATACTTCTCACAGCGTTTACTATAACCGAATCAATTTCTTCATGTTCGAATTTATTATTGTACAGTAACGTTAAGTTTTTATTGGAAACGTTAGTTTTACCCCGCCTTGTATTATCATCTTTATTAAATATAGTATATAGCGTTTTTCTTATTCTCTGCTTTTCTGTTTTCTATAAAAAGCGTTCAACCTTTACCCCATACGTTTTTTTAGTAATTGGAATCAGTTATGCCGCTTCTATAGGTATAGATGTGTTGCAATGGATTAAAATGGAATTTTTTATTGAAAATATCTTTTTTTCATATTCATCCATTTTTGAAAACAAAGATATTTTACCCCTTACTCTCGATAGTTTAATACAACGTCTTTTAATTCCCGTTTCCCTTGTTTTTGCATTTTTGGCTTTCGCAGAGCTTCGCAAAAGAAGAGAAAAAAAGACGTTAACTAAAATTTATTTTATTATTGCTGTTATACGTTCAGGAATCAACGTTGTTTTATCCTTTATCTATGTCTTTTCTTTTGATGACCCTTCAGTTTCATCTGTAATTTCACATTTGTTTTCTGCAATTATTTCTTTCTTATATTTAGCACTCCTTTATATAGCAGTTTTCAAAAAAGATGAAGAAAACGCCATCCTAACAGAAGATATATTGCAAAATACCGTCGAGATTCCCCAACAAACAGAAGAAAACGCCGATTAAAAAGAAATTGAATAAATAAACCGCTAAAAAGCCATCGAGATATGAAATCCCGATGGCTTTTATTTATCTGATTTAATTATTCATACAAACCCCAAGTGCCGAGGAAATGAGCTTTTATTTTCAAGTAGTCTGTTGAAGTGATAATATTGTCATTATCTACGTCAGCAGCGGTGAAGTATTCATCGGAGAGATCGTTTTTTTCCAGCAAGTCTGCTTTGATTTGGAGATAGTCTGTTGAATCGATTTCACCTGTTCCGTTAACGTCACCTTTTACGATAACTGTATAAGCTTTTCCGTCTGTAGTTGTTACTTTGCTACCTGTTCCGATTTTTGCGGTATCTGCCAAAGTGTTGCCGTCTTTATCCGTTATTGTTGCGGTTATTCCATAGTTTGAAAGAGCGGAAATGAGGTTTTTTACCGTTGTTCTTTCAACAACGTTTGGCATTGTTAAAGTTTCTTCATCCATATATTCATTGGTGTCTGACTCGGGAAGCGTTACAGCTTCAGTAAAAATGAATCCGTTTTCTGTTGCATATTTTTCTGCGGCAGAGCCTTTTTTGCCATAAATTGTAAAGCTCTCGACTTTTACATATGCCCCGGTATCATCATAACAATATCCAAATGCGTAATTGCCTATGGATGTTACAGAGTCGGGAATTGAAACACTCTTGAGAGATGAGCAATCATTAAATGCATAGTTTTCTATATAGGTTATTGAGCTCGGAATCGAAATACTCTCGAGAGATGAGCAACCATCAAACGCAGAGTTGTTTATGTATATTACACTGCCATCTGATGGAATTACACTATTTTTGCAACCCAAAACCAAAGTTTTGCTTTCGGTTTCGATTAAGCAATTGTTTTCAGAATGATAAACTGTATTTCCCGATGAAACAACGATGCTTTCGAGAGAGGGGCAACGTAAAAAAACATGGTCGTATATTTCGGTTACAGAGTCTGAAATTGAAATGCTTTTGAGAGAGGAGCAACCATTAAAAGCAAAGGGGTTTATTTCGGTTACAGAGTTCGGAATTGAAATACTTTCGAGGGATGTGCATTCTTCAAAAGCAG
>JAZRPU010000163.1:0-8237 GCA_045649365.1 Eubacteriales bacterium
ATGGACCTTAAGATTGACGGTCTTACTCCCGAAATTATCAAGAGTGCATTTGAAACAACTAAAAAAGGAAGATTCCAAATTATCGATAACGTTATTCTTCCTTGCATATCATCTCCTCGTGAAGACGTTTCTCAATATGCCCCTAAAATGATTTCTACCAAAATTGACGTTGACAAAATCAGCGAAGTTATTGGTAAGGGCGGAAAAGTAATCCAAAAGATTTGTGCAGATACGGGAGCCAAAATTGATATCGAAGATGATGGCTCAATATTCATCTCTGCTATTGATAAAGATGCTGCATATAAAGCTCTCAATATTATTAATGCAATCGTTCTTGTTCCCGAGCCCGGTCAGATTTTCGAGGGTGTAGTTACTAAAATAATGACCTTTGGTGCTTTCGTAGAATTTGCACCTGGTAAGGAAGGTTTAGTTCATATATCCAAGCTTGACAGAAAGCGCGTTGAAAAGGTAGAAGACGTTGTAAACGTAGGCGACACTATCAAAGTTATGTTCCTTGAAATTGATGACAAGGGTAGATATAACCTTTCTCGCAAAGATGCTCTCACAAAAAATGACCTTTAATTAAATTTTTTCAACACCGCAATAATTTGCGGTGTTGTTTTTTATTTGGGCGATAATGTTTTTTTAAAAGGGCTGTTTTAAGTTTTTTAAGACCTGCTTTACAGATACGCTAAAACGTTTGATGTGAATGTGCCTTCAATTGTGTTATGCGAGGTGTTTTCGGTGATTGACAAGGCGTTTTTTATGTGTTACAATTAGTTTGTAAGCTGATTTTTGTTAAGCGCAATGCAGATATGTGGATTTCAAATAAGGGGGACAATATGAGTATCAAAAAAATAGTTGTTTTTGGTTTTGGGGCAAGAGGACAAATTTATTCAGCTTATGCTGTAAACAATCCCGACCAATTCAAGTTAACTGCGATTATTGAAAACAACCCCTCAAGAATAGAGCACTCTAAAAAAACATTCAAAAACGTCCCTGTGTATTCTGATTATCACGTTTTTTTAAAAGATAAAATAGATGCAGATATTGTTATTATTTCTACTCAAGATGACCAGCATAAAGAACATTCTATTGCTATGATGGAAGCGGGCTATGATTTATTGTTGGAAAAACCGATTTCAAATAGAAAAGAAGATTGTGAAGAAATTTATCAAGCGAGCAAGAGATATAATAGAGATGTTATTGTATGTCATGTTTTAAGATATTCTCCCTTTTACACTACAATAAAAAAGATAATCGATGGGGGGAGATTGGGTGAAATAGTTTCTATTCACGCCAGCGAAAACGTAGGGTTTTATCATCAGGCTCATAGTTTTGTAAGAGGACCTTGGAGAAATAAGAAACAATCAAGTCCAATGATTTTAGCTAAATGTTGTCATGATATGGATATTATACGTTATCTTATGGATTCTGAATGTATTTCCTTAAATTCCTATGGAAGCTTGTATCATTTCAAAAGCGAAAATGCCCCCGAAAATAGCACAGAGTATTGCTCTGATTGTCCAAGGAGTGATTGCATATATAATGCACAGAAGCTTTATATAAACGAAAAAAGCAAATGGTGTTCAAGCTATTTTATATCCGCTAATGAAACCGATGAAAATATATTAAAAGCTTTAAAGGGCAGTCAATACGATAAATGTGTTTATAAAACAGATAATGACGTAGTTGACCATCAGGTTACAATAATGCAATTTAAAGGCGGCAAAACAGCTTGTCACACAATGACTGCTTTCAGTAAGGAAATCTACAGAGATATAAAAATCTATGGCACAAAAGCTGAACTTGTGGGAATCATGGAGGAAAATGCTATAGAAATAAGACATTTTCATAAAGACGTTGAAAGAATAAAAGTGGATATTTCCCAAGCTACAATAGGCGGCCACATGGGTGCAGATTATTTTATGATGCAAAGCCTTTCAAATGTTTTAAACGGAAAAGAGGCAGACGGTATAACTTATCTTGATGTTTCTCTTGAAAGTCATTTAATGAGCTTCGCCGCTGAAGAATCCCGCCTTAATAACGGTAAAATTGTGTTTTTGAAAAAGAAAACCGAATTATAACATCGCTCTATATGCATGAAATGAAGCATATAAAATTTTTTTCCTGATACTGTAATTAAATATACCACTTATTGCTCGAGACAGATTTTGCAATTCATATCAGTCTTTTTGAAATAATCATTACAGTAATCTTCTATAATTATAGTTGCATATTTTGATGCTTGTATTTCAAGAGAGCGGTCACTTTTAGTTTTATCAATAAAGAAATACCATTGAAAATAATGTGTCAACTCATGAATTAACGAGGCATAAACTGAATATAGTTCATTGTTTGCAGGTATGTAGATTTGCGGATAAATACGTCTTTTGCTTTCATGATTGGAGTAAAAAATTCCGTAACAGTAGCCATCCTTTGAGGAACGGAACTTTTCTTGATTGCAAAAATAAATATTGCATCTTATTGGAAAGAAAAACTCCTTTCGTAAGTAACGAACAAATTGACAAATACTTTTCTTTGTGCCATTATTAATATCAGGTGCAAAATGAAGCGAAATGTTTGATTTATGTGTGGAATCACAGTAAAATTTTATGTTTTCTTCTGTATTTGTTATCCACAAAAATTGCTTTGCCATAAAATCCTCTTTTCGTCACGATTGATTTTTATTATAATATTATACTACATAAAAACAAAAACCGCAATCCATTTATATCGGAATTGCGGTTTTATCTTTGGCTAATGACTATAAATTTGTTACAAAACAGATTTCTTTAACATTTGCGGTAAATTCCGCGTCCCACTCTTTCGGAATTTCTTGATTTTCTCCGATAATTACCAATTTACATTGCGGGATATTGCAAAACGCGAATTTTTCTACTTGCTTTACTGTGCTCGGAATGATAAGCTCTTTGATTTGCTCAAGCCCCCAAAAAGCTTGAGAGCCAATTTTGATTACACTTTTAGGTATGTTTATTTTTTTGATTCCTATAAAATCAAAAAACGTATTTTCTTCAATAATTTCAAGTGTAGACGGCAATAGGATTTCTTCAATCAAATTGTTATGAATATAGTTGCAAATATCGGTAAAGCCTATCTTTTTTGTTCCTTCGGGAATAGTAAGAACTGTTCCTTTAATTATGCACTCCATAAATACACCGCCTTTCCGAAATCATTATACTATAAAAAGCGGCACTCCATTTTCGACGACCACCGACCCAATAACGCCCGTTGATGCATAGGATAAATCTGCAAGATTATTATCCTTTACCTCTATATTTGCAGTGTATACTTGATAGTAAATTGGAAGTTCTTGGGGATGTTTTGAAGAAAAAGAAGGCGAAGCAGCTGCCACAAACAAGTCTACAGAAGGATTGTCAGTGTTTGATGTATCATAAACAACAATAGATTCCTTCGTTGTTGTATTAAAAATGGAAATTATAGAGCGATGCAATCCGGATCCCCATGAAGAAGCTATCAATAAATCGAGATTTCCGTCTTCGTCGTAATCCCAAGGCACAGCATTTACAAAGCCAAAGCCACCGAAAGACTCGCAAATAGAATACACTTTACCATCAATCAGCGCAAGGGAAACACAAGAATCACTAAACTTGAAAATTTTGATATCTGTTGTGGTTGCGACGGAAGGCGGAGTAACATTAAAGCAGTTCTTTTCATCAAGCTCCAGTCCGTAGGACAATCCGTCTAATTCCGCCTCGCTGAGAAGGGACATAAATGCATCTACAGAATCTTTTGTACATGATGTTGTCATATAGCTGACATTGCTTTCGCTATTATTTGAACTATCGGTATTTGTTTGACAAGCGGTCAAAGAAATCAATAGAATTCCTGTGAGAAGTAAGCAAAATATGGGTTTCATCGCAGATAACCTCCTACACTATTCGTAACAAAAGTATATCAGAAAAATGTGAACTTGTCAATGGTTTGATTCCAAGAAAAATCTCAAAAAGCAGATTTGGGTAAAAAAACCATCATTACGTATTATTTTAACTTTTGGATTATTATTTTTAAGATTAGATATGTTGCTGTGGGGATAATAAAAACAAAAGAATCGACAACTAAAAAACCTTTAAGAGCCAAGCCCCAAAGCAACAGATTTGTGCCAAGGCACAAATCCCCAAACAACTCGAGCGTTTGTGTTCTCTCCATGGCTTTTTTTCTAAAGTGATTAATACACAATTTAACAAGCCTGCATATCGTATATGTAAGCCATAGTATAGCCAATATGAGCATAGTAGCACCTCTTTCACTATTTACGATTAAGAATATTATATCACATAAATGCAAAAACCGCAATCCCTTTGTTTAAGAATTGCGGTTCTTGTTTGTCGTTTTTGTTTGTCGTAAAAGGAGGGATTTGCTCTCGCCTGCGGGCTCGGTCAGGGGCGGCTCTGACTTGCCACTGGCAAGTCATTCACTACCGCCCCGTTCAAATCCCTTCAAAAGCAAAATAGTAGAGCATACACAAAAAGTGTATGCTCTACTATTTTGGCGGAGAAGGAGGGATTTGAACCCTCGCGCCGCGTGAACGACCTACACCCTTAGCAGGGGCGCCTCTTCACCACTTGAGTACTTCTCCAGATGTGAAAATCACAAATATTCAATTTGCTGTAGCTTTGAAAAGCTTGGCGGAGAGAGTGGGATTCGAACCCACGGCCCGTTGCCGGGTCACTGGTTTTCAAGACCAGCTCCTTAAACCGCTCGGACATCTCTCCATACAGCTCCAATATTATAATATAAAAATGTCCTTTTGTCAAGTCTTTTTATGAAAAAAGTGTAATTCCTTGAAAAATCATTTATGGATTTTAGAAATTGATTTATAATTTGATTTTTCGTAAACGCGATTTGTTTTGACGTTTATAAAATATTGGCATCTGATTTAAGCCTATTTTGTTTTAACAAAGTCTTTTATTAAGACTTTGATGAGGGCTTTAATCAGATGCCAATTTAATGTTAAGCAATATTTGTGATAATTATTTCTTCAAGCACTTAACGAGAACAGCTTTTTGAACGTGAAGTCTGTTTTCTGCTTCATCAAAGATACTGCCAGCATATTTTTCCATAACTTCATCGGTGATTTCTTCACCTCTGTGCGCAGGGAGGCAATGAAGAACAATAGCATCTTCTTTAGCAACTTTCATTACTTCTGAATTAATTTGATATCCAGCAAAGATTTTTTTGCGCCCTTCAGCTTCGCCTTCTTGACCCATAGATGCCCAAACGTCTGTATAGAGTGCATCTGCATCTTTAGCCGCTTCAAGAATATTATCTGTGCATTCATATCTTCCTGTGGAATATGCCCATTCCATAATATCTTTATCAGGTCTGTATCCTTCGGGACAAGCAGTAACCACTTTCATTCCGCATTTGATTCCTCCAACGATGAGGGAGTTTGCCATGTTGTTTCCATCGCCGATGTAAACTAATTTGCAGCCCTCTAATTCCCCTTTATATTCTCTTATGGTCATAAGGTCTGCAAGCACTTGACAAGGATGGCAATAGTCAGTAAGTCCGTTAATAACGGGGATACCGCCGAATTTAGCCAAATCTTCAACTTCTTTTTGCTCAAAGGTACGAATCATAATACCGCTTAAATATCTGCCTAAAACTCTTGCAGTATCTTGAACGGGCTCACCTCTGCCGATTTGCAAATCGCGGGAGCTTAAGAACAATGCATTTCCGCCCAATTCATACATTCCCACTTCAAAGCTTACTCTTGTTCTTGTGGAAGATTTTTGGAAAATCATTCCCAATGTTTTTCCTTCAAGATGCTTATGAGGGATTCCGTTTTTACGTTCGTATTTTAATTGGTCTGCTAAATTTAATATTTCATGTATTTCTTCTGTAGAAAGGTCTGAAAGCTTTAATAAATGATTCATTTAGAAATTACCTCTTTCAAAATATTAATTGCTTTTTCAAGCTGTTCGTTAGTTATGGAAAGGGGAGGGAGCAATCTTACTTTGGTTTTAGCACTTATTACAAGAACACCTTTTTCAATACATTCGTTAATGACTGTTTTGGCATCTTTTTCTGTTTCTAATCCAAGCATCAAGCCCATTCCCGTTATACTTTTAACATAAGGAGAAAGCTCTTTTTTAATATATTCGCTCTTTTGGCGAACTTCTGACAAAAGTTTTTCATCAATTCTCGATAAAACGCTGATAGCACCCGCAGCGCAAACGGGATTTCCGCCGAAGGTAGAGCCATGAGAGCCAGGAGTGTAGGTGTTTTCCACCTTTTCAGAAAGCATTGTGGCACCAATTGGAAGTCCGCCGCCAAGACCTTTTGCCGTTGTTACGATATCGGGCGTGATTCCGTAATTCATGTATCCATAAAGCATGCCCGTTCTACCGTTGCCGGTTTGTACTTCATCGGCAATAAGCAAAATGTCCTTTTGAGCGGCATATTCAGAGAGAGAATCAAGAAATTCTTTTTTAAGTGGGAGAACTCCGCCTTCACCTTGAACTACCTCAAACATAACAGCACAAACAGGATATTTTTCCGCAAGCTCTTTTACGGATTCAAAATTTGCATCTGCATATAAAAAGCCTTCTGTAAAAGGATTGAAGATTGTATGAAATGAATCTTGTCCTGTGGCAGAGAGAGTAGTTATTGTTCTTCCGTGAAAGCTGTTTTTGAGAGTTATTATGTAATATCTTCCATCACCGTATTTATCGTAAGAATATTTACGAGCGGCTTTGATTGCACATTCGTTTGCCTCTGCTCCCGAGTTTGAAAAGAATACTTTTTTCATTCCCGTTTTTTCGCAAAGAAGCTCGGCAAGGTCGGCGCAAGGTTTTGTGTAATACAAATTAGATGTATGCTGTAATGTATTTAATTGAGCGGTTACCGCGTTTACCCATTCAGTATCTGCAATACCGAAAGTATTAACGGCTATTCCTGATGAAAGGTCAATATATTCTTTTCCCTGTGAATCCTTGAGAAGCGCACCTTTACCTTCTACAATTTCAACGGGAAATCTTCCATAAGTGGAAGCAACGTATTTTGTATCTTTTTCTTTTATTGTCATTTTTGCCTCCGAATTGTTCATCAAACAAACATTGTTCCCAAGCCTTCATCTGTGAGTATTTCTATTATGAGGGAATGAGGTACTCTTCCGTCGATAATAAATACCTTTGAAACCCCTCTTCTGATAGCTTCTGTGCAACATTCAATTTTAGGAAGCATTCCGCCGGAAATAATTCCTCTTTTTATAAGAGCGGGAGCTTCGCTTACGTTGATTTTTGAAATCAACGTTGAAGGGTCGTTTACGTCTTCGAGAATACCGTGAGTATCTGTCATCGAGAAAAAGCTTTCTGCTTTCAATGCCCCAGCAATTTTTGCAGCAGCAGTATCTGCATTGATGTTATACACGTTTCCGTCTTTATCTGCACCGATGGTAGATACAACAGGAATGTACCCCGCATCAAGTGCTGCATCAATAACCGATGTGTCAACGTCGGTTATTTTACCAACAAAACCAAGTCTTTCGTCAAGTGGCTCAACTTCAAACATCTTTCCGTCGATTCCGCAAAGTCCAACAGCTTTTCCGCCTGCATTCTGAAGAAGTCCCACAAGGTTTTTGTTAACCTTTCCTGCGAGCACCATTTGAACGGTTTCTGCAGTTTCTTTATCTGTAACTCGAAGTCCGTCAACGAAAACGCTTTGCTTACCTATTTTTTTAAGCATTTCATTTATTTCAGGGCCACCGCCATGAACGAGAACTATCTTTATTCCGATAAGAGATAAGAGAACTAAATCCTTCATAACAGAAAGCTTTAATTCCTCATTTATCATAGCGTTTCCGCCATATTTAACGACAATTGTTTTGTTTCTGTATTTTTGTATATGTGGAAGAGCTTCCACAAGTATTTCAGCTCTTTGTCCGTTTGTAAATTCCATTTTTTTCACTTCCTTAACTTTTATTAGGTTCTGTAATCTCCGTTTATTTTAACGTAGTCATAGGTGAGGTCACAGCCCCAAGCGGTAGCCACGCCATCTCCATTTCCAAGTGAAACGTTTATCTGAATTTCATCTTCAGTTAAAACCGTTTTAGCCACTTCTTCGGAAAACTCAATTCCTGCACCGTTTTTACACACATCAACGTTGCCCGCCTTTGAGCTGAAAGAAACGTCTACTTTAGTAACGTCAACGTCAGCTCCGCTATATCCGATAGCGCAAAGAACACGTCCCCA
>JAZRPU010000164.1:0-4827 GCA_045649365.1 Eubacteriales bacterium
AAAGAATTATCATCTATGATAACTTCCGCACCGTCTAACGGAACGGAAATAATGAGAGTAACCGTAACAACAGAAGACCCTTACGAAGCATCAAAAATCGCAAATACCATTGCAGAGGTTCTCCCTGCGAGAATTTCAGAAATTATCGACGGTGCTTCAATGGAGGTAGTTGATTCTGCAATTCCTGTTCTTGAAAAAGTTGGTCCCAGCATAAGAAATTATACTGCTGTTGGCTTGTTCCTCGGAGTGTTGATTTCAGTTGTTGCTTTGTTCGTTGCAGCAGTTCTTGATGATACAGTTCATGACGAAGAATACGTTCTCAATACTTATGATTATCCTATACTTGCAAAAATTCCCGACCTTGTGCATAACGGTCCTAAAAAATATGGATATTATTATCAACGGGATTCAAAAGCTAAGGAATAACGAGAGGTGGAGTGAATTTTATGGGGTTGTTTAAAAAACGACGCAACCGTTCTCCTTTTATGATGGGCGAGAACGAAAAAACATTGCATAAAAATTTGGAATTTACTGCTACGGAACAGTATAAGCTCCTTCGTGCCAATTTGGATTTTACTATTCCCGACGGGGAACAGTGCCCTATTATCGGTGTTACCAGCTCCATGAGAGCAGAAGGCAAAAGTACTACTGCAGTTAATTTGTCATACGTTTTGGCAGAAAAAGGGAATAAGGTGTTGCTTATTGACGGTGACTTGAGAATACCGTCTGTAGCAAAAAAAATGGGTATTAAGAGCTCTCCCGGCCTTACAGATTTCCTCAGAGGAAAGGGCGGAGATATCGCTGAATACAAATCCAAAATGCTTGATACGTGGTATATTATTCCGTCAGGAGATATTCCTCCTAACCCTTCAGAGCTTTTGGGCTCTACAAGAATGCAATCAGCGTTGACGGAGTTTAGAAAGTATTTTGATTATATAGTTGTGGACTTGCCTCCCATTAATATTGTTTCCGATGCATTATCCATATCACATTTGATAACGGGAATGATTGTTGTAATCAGAGAAGATTACACAGAAAAGAAAGAGCTTGAACGTTGCTTCAGACAGTTAAAGCTTTCAAACGTAACAATCCTCGGGTGTGTTATGAATGAGTCAAAGGCGCAAAAAGGCTCTTATGGTAAGTATAGTAAACGTAAGTATTATAAATATTACCGTTATTATCGAAACTCTTCGGGAGATGATAAATCGTGATTGACTGGCATAGTCATATATTGCCTGGTATTGATGACGGAAGCAAAAACGTTGAAGAAAGCAGGTTGCTTCTTGATTCGTTGAATAAACAGGGCGTTGATACGGTAATAGCTACACCTCATTTCTATGCGGACAACGATTCGGTAGATGCTTTTCTTGAAAAAAGGAAAAAAGCTTTTGAGAAGCTTTCTTTGGTTTTGCCTGACAAGTCCCCTGAAATCTTACTTGGGGCAGAGGTAAGGTATTATCCGGGTATAAGCAGAATGAAAGATTTGGAAAAGCTTTCAATTGGAAAAACCGATTTGTTGCTTTTGGAAATGTCTATGTCGGTTTGGTCTGAATATACTGTGCGTGAACTGCGGGAATTGTCCGGAATGGGAATAGTTCGCATTATATTGGCTCATGTTGAAAGATATTTACCGATACAAAAGAAAGGCGTTTGGGAACAGCTTTTGGAAGATGATATTATAATGCAAACGAACGCCAACCATTTTCAATCAATACTTACAAAGCGCAAAGCAATTCATTTGCTTGAAAACGGTATGATTCATATAATTGGCTCTGATTGTCATAATATGACAACAAGGCCGCCTAAATTAGAAAAAGCTTTCCATTTTATCAAAGATAAGTTGGGAGAAGAATTTCTGACCCGTATGGATGAATACGGACATTTTATCCTTGGAAATAATAATTAAATTTCATATATTCGAAAGGAAGATTTTAAAATGAAAAAGGTATTGGCATTTTGTTTATCGCTCATGTTGGTAATGAGTATGTCTTTGGTAGCTTTCGCAGCTTCAAATAACTTTGTAGGTAGTGCACCAAGCATTCTTGCGCCTGTGATTAAAGAATTTAATCCTGCAGATGAAGATTGTGCTGCTGAAATCATTATCACTCCTTATGCAAACAGAGATGAACTCCCTGAAACTCTTCGTGTGTTGATAGAAAAGGCATATAACGATATTATTACAGCAGAAGAGCTTGCAGCTCTCAACGATGCTTTTGCAAAATATGTTGCAGACCTTGGAATTTCTTCAGAGAATTTGGCTGTTAGCGATTTGTTTGATATTCGTGTTACAGGCTGTGATTTCCATGAAGGTCACGTTGGCTTCGACATCGTTTTATCTGCTGAAACTCTTAAAAACTTTGTAGGACTTCTTCACATGAATAAAGATGGCGAATGGGAATTTGTTTCCAATGCAAAGGTTTTAGAGGGCGGCGATCATTTGTCATTCTCCGTTGAGTCTTTCACTCCATTTGCAATCGTTGTTGATACAAGCGGTGGACAAACAGGAGATAACAGCATGATTCCTGTTTATGCTATCATTATGACAGTATCTGCTTTGGCTCTTGCAGTAATTATTGTAAAGTCAAAAAAACAAAAAGCCGTTGACTAAAACAGAAAAGTGAGAAGCGGCATGGGAAAAACAAGTAATAACAAGAAAATTCTTTTAAAATTCATAACAATAGCTTTGGTTGTTGTTTTTCTCGTATCTGCGCTTATGATAGGTTTGGAAATATGGGAATCTCAACAAGGTAAATTCCCTGAAATAAGTACAGAAGATAATAATTTGATTTATGACGGAAAAGAATATGTTTTGAAAAAAAACATAGAAACCTTTTTAGTTCTTGGATTGGATAAATACGAAGGCGAATCAGTTAAGGATTCGTATAACAACGATAAATGTGCTGATTTTATAATGCTTTTCGTTTTTGATAATGAGAATAAAAAGTTTTCGACTATCCACATTAACCGTGATACAATGGCTGAAATGAATATTTTAGGTGTTGCGGGTAATACGGTTGATACTGTTGTTAAGCAAATCTCTCTCTCTCATACTTATGGAAACGGAAAAGACGTAAGCTGTAGAAATACTGCTGAATCTATATCTGAACTTTTAAACGGCATTAGGGTTAATCATTACATTTCTTTGACAATGGATGCTGTACCTGTTTTAAACAACTTGGTTGGCGGAGTGGAGGTAACCCTCCTTGAAGATTTCACCAGTGTTGATGAAAGCATGGTTAAAGGCGAAAAAGTTTTGCTTAATGGAGAGCAAGCGTTAATCTATATCCGTAGTCGATATGGACTTGAAAATAGCACTAATAGTGCCAGAATGGAACGTCAGCAACAATATATTAATGCTTTTTATAACAAGCTTCGTGAAAGCGCGGAAAAAGATGAAGAGTTTATTGTTGAAGCTTCAATGAAAATTTCAGATTTCATTGTTTCTGACCGTTCGGTAAATCAGCTTCAAGACCTTGCGAAGAAAGTTAATGAATATGAATTTTTAGGTATAAAAGACATTGAGGGCGAAAGTAAAAAGGGCGAAAAATATATGGAATTTTATCCTGAAAAATCGTCTATTGATGAAATCGTTGTTGATTTGTTTTATACAGAAAAAGAATAATTGAATGAATTAGCTGAGAGCGTTTTGCTCTCGGCTTTTTTGCAAAAAAATTCATCTTTAAAAAATTTTAAAGATGAATTTGGGTTTATTAGATAGCTGAAAAATTACTTAATGAATTTCTTTTCAAGCTCTGAAACTGTCATTGCACCCATGGCGGCTTGAGTTACAGCTCCGTTTTCAATTAAGTAAAAGGTTGGAATACTGTTAATCTTAAATAACGAGGCAAGCTCTCCTTGTTCGTCAACGTTTACTTTTCCCACCTTGATTTCCTGATGTGCTTCCGCAAATTTTTTTAGCTCGGGAGCTACCATCATGCAAGGTCCACACCACGTTGCCCAGAAATCCAGCAAAACAGGTTTGTCGCTTTTCATTACTTCTTCTTCAAAATTGTCTTTGCTTATAATAATCTCTTTCATGTTGATAATCCTTTCTGTTGTGATTTTTAACTTAATAAATAATCAAAAGCAAGCATTACTGAAAATCCACCAATCAAGGCGTATGTGGCGGCTCGTTCGTTGCCGTGAGAATGAGTTTCGGGTATCATTTCGTCGCTAATAACGTAAAGCATTGTACCACCTGCAAAAGCAAGAGCAAATGGGAGAATCATTGCTGAAATGCTTACAGCAAAATACCCTGCAAACGTGCCAATAACTTCTATAACTCCTGTAAAAAGCGCAATTACAAAAGTTCTTCTTTTTGTCATCCCTGAAGCGAGCATCGGGGCTATGATTACCATTCCTTCGGGAATGTTCTGAAGAGCAATTCCGCCCGCCACAGTTATTGCATGAATGGTGTTTTCTGCCCCAAAGCTAACACCTGCAGCTATTCCTTCGGGGAGATTATGAATAGCTATTGCGATAACAAAAAGCAATATTTTATTCAGTTTTGCTGTGTTTTCAGGGTGACTTTCTTCATCTATTCCGGTGATTTTATGAAGATGAGGTACAAGCTTATCAATCAGATTAAGACATATAGCGCCACTAAAAACACCTGCAACCGTTGTTATTAAAGAGAATGGCGAGGCGCTTTCCAATGATGGGAGAATTAATCCAACTACTGCGGCACATAGCATTACACCCGCTGCAAATGATAAAACAATATCACTCATCTTGTGGGAAGGCTTTTTGAATAAAAAGCCGAGAAGTGCTCCGATGATTGTCGCTCCGCCAACACCGATAGCTGTCAGAATTACCCATTCCATAGTT
>JAZRPU010000165.1:0-1560 GCA_045649365.1 Eubacteriales bacterium
GATTTTTTTCTTTCCAGGGCAGAGAGAAAGCGCTTTATCAAAGTCTGCCATTAATTCTTCAGGAGTGTTTGCTTTTCCAGGATAGTTACCTGTTGTCTGTATTCCGCCCGAAAGTGCTTCCTTGGAGTCGAATCCAACAACGTCATCACCTTGCCAGCAATGAATGGAGACGGTAACGTCTTTTAGCGTGTTGAGAGCTTTTTCAGTATCAACACCATATTGCGCATAAATTTTTTTAGCTTCTTCGTATCTGCTCATTTTAAGAATCTCCTATTTCAATTTTTTATATAGTTTTGATATTAAATGACTTTTTAACAATTTCTCTTGCTTTCTCTAAAGTAAGAGATTTATCCAAATACATAAATTGGGAAATAATATTACCCGTTGCAGTTGCTTCTACAGGACCCGCAAGAACTTTTTTTCCTGTTGCCTTTTTGGTAAGCTCATTGAGAAGCATTGCCTGGCATCCCCCACCTACAATACTTATGCTATCTACCGTTTTGCCAGAAATACTTTCAATTTCTTTAACAGCTATAGCGTAGGAATCGGCAAGGGATGAATAAACAGCGCGCATAACGTCAGCTAAAGGAAGGTCGGGATCTCCCAAATCCTCGCGAACAGTTTTAAGCATATTTTCAGGAGACGCGAATTTATCATCGTTAGGGTTTATTTTTCCCTCATATTTACTTGTTCTTGCCATATCGATAAGTTCTTGGAAAGAATAACGCTTATCAATATTTCTTCTTATTGATTGCGCAAGCCACATTCCCATTATATTTTTGAGGAAACGGAAACGGTATTCTATGCCGCCTTCGTTTGTAAAGTTTGCCTTGAAAGCATCTTCAGATTGCACAGGAACAAGATTTTCCGTTCCGATAAGACTCCACGTGCCTGAAGAAATATAAACACTGTTTTCTTCAAGAGGACAAGCTGCAACAGCACTTGCGGTATCGTGAGAAGGACAGAAAACAACATCACAATCAAAGCCAACCTCTGCTTTGATTTCATCTGTAAATCTGCCAATAAAAGTTCCAGGCATTTCAAGTTTTCCAAAGATGGATTTTTTAATGTCTAAACGATCTAAAATTTCTTCATCCCATGTTTTTGTTTCAGCATTCAACAAATTTGTTGTTGAAGCATTTGTATATTCATTTTTCATTACTCCCGTAAGCTTATAAGAGAAATACTCTGGAATCATAAGAAAACGGTCTGCATTATCAAGCTTGCCACTTTTTTTATCACAATAAAGCTGATATATAGTATTAAAATTCTGCTTTTGAATACCCGTTCTGGAGTAAAGCTCGGAAGAAGATATTATCTCTCCTATTTCTTCTTGAATTTTAGAAGTTCTCTGGTCACGATAAGCAATTGCGGGAAGAATTTCTTTTCCATCTTTGTCAATAAGAACATAGTCAACACCCCATGTATCAATCGCGATTGTTTTCGGGATTTTTCCGATTTCCCTGCACCTTTTGATACCTGCTTTCACCTCGGCAAAAAGGCTATCTATATCCCATATGAGAGTACCGTTTTCATTTTTTATGTTGTTGTCAAACCGGT
>JAZRPU010000166.1:0-5454 GCA_045649365.1 Eubacteriales bacterium
GACACAAACAAAGCAGAATGTGCTCTTGCATCCTTCAGTAATCCCAATGCAGACCAAAAGAAAGATTATCCAATTTCTGCACCAGGTGGTCTTGCAGTTTGTGATACTAATATCAAAGAACAAGAAAGAAAAAATATTGAAGGCGACTTGAGAGTATTCTATTCTTTTGAAGAACTTGATGCAGACCATGCTGAAACAGGGTTCGTTTCTTCTGACGTTGAATCTCCTGTTTTCAGACTTGCTCTTGAGTATTCCGTTAATACAGACGGTGTTTCCGTAAGATGTAATGCATCTAACGTTCGTTTCGACACAGAAAAGTATAGTCTTTCAAACATTTTAATGTTACCATATTCAGGTAGCGGTAACGTTTTCAATGAAGGTTACGTTCTTTCTCCTGATGGAAGTGGAACAATCTATGCCTTTGAAGATGTTTTCTCAACAGCAGCTTCTTCAAGTGAATCTGTATATGGTCAGGACTACGCTTTCTCAACAATTGGCGGAGCTAACAAAGAAGTAGTAAGAGTTCCTATTTTCGGTATTATCGAAAATGAAAAAATTACTCTTCAAAATAAAGTTCCTACAATTGAAGAAGTAGTTCCCGATGATGATACAGCAGACGATAACGCTGCAGACGATAACGCTGCAGATGATAACGTTGCAGACGATAACGTTGCAGATGATAATGCTGCAGACGATAACGTTGCAGACGATAACGTTGCAGATGATAACGTTGCAGATGATAACGTTGCAGATGATAACGTTGCAGATGATAATGCTGCTGACGATAACGTTACTGATGACACTACTACTGATTCTGAAACAATTACAGAAGAAATTATCTTAAGAAAACGTGGTTTCTTTGCAATTATTGAAAAAGGTGAATCCCTTGCAAACATAGTTATCGAAAGACAGGGAACATACCATCAATATATTCAGGCTTATACTTCTTTTAATCCACGTCCTAAAGATACTTATGCATTGACAGGCGGTATTTCTGCAGGTGCAAACGCTCTTTGGACAGTTGAAGCTGATAGAAAGTACACTGGTGACTTTACAATTAAGATATTCATTCTTGAAGAAGAAGAATGTTCTTACGTTGGAATGGCAAAGAAATACAGAAAATACCTTACAGATAAAGGTGTTTTGAATCCTTTGAAAGATGATAATAAAGATATTCCTCTTTATATCGAAACAATTGGCGCGATTGACTCTACCGACAGATTTATGGGTGTTCCTTATGAAATTAAACAAGAGCTTACAACATATGAAGATACAATAAGCGTTCTTGAACAACTTTCAAAAGAAGCAAACATCACAAACGTAAACGTAAAAATGTCCGGTTGGGCAAATGGCGGTATGAGCTCTTTAGTTCCTACTAAAATTGAGCTTTTGAAAGAGCTTGGTGGCGAGGAAGCATTCAAAAAACTCGTTCAATACTGTAATGATAACGGATTCGGACTTTTCCCTGAATTTGAATTCACATACATTGTTGAAAATGAATTTTTTGATGATTTCAAACCTAAAAAGCATTTAGCAAAAACAATTGATAACAGAAATGCATATAAGAAAGAATATAATGCTTTGATGCAAGCTTACGGATATTCACAAAAAGGAATTATCTCCACTAACGTAATGCTTGATTACTATGAATCTCTCTATGGTTACTTTGATGATTACGGAATAAAGAATATTTCAGTTTCCTCCTTGGGAAGCGATCTTTCTTCCGACTTTAACAAAGATGATCCTCTTAACAGAGAAGACTCTAAATCATTAATGCTTCAGCTTCTTGAAAAAATGGCTGCAGATAATGAAGAAGTTATGGTTTCCGGCGGTAACTCTTATTCATGGGGTTATGTTGACCATATCCTTGGTCTTCCTATTGAAAACACAATGCATCTTTACGCAACAGCAAGTGTACCATTCCTTTCTATGGTAATTCACGGAAGCATTAACTACTCTGGCACTGCAATTAACCTTGCTGGTGACTATGAAACGTTCTTGCTTAAAACTATAGAAAACGGCGCAAGCCCTTACTTCATTATCGCTTATGAAAACGCTTCTGAATTAAAGGCAAACAACGTTCTTTCTGAATACTATTCTGTAAGATACAGTATTCTTAAGCAAACAATCGTTGATACATACGGAGAATTGAATAACGTTCTTAAGCATACAAAGAACCTTTATATCAACACTCACGAGTATCTCGACGATGAATACAGCCTTGTTAAAGTTGGATATTCTAAAGATATCAATGCAAAATCGGCTGATAATGATTACGTTTACTACATCAACTATGATTCCAAAGATGTAACGTTTGTAGACAACGGTGTTGAATATACTGTTGGTTCTCTTGATTATATCATCGTTGATAGTAACGGAAAAATTGTGGAATAAGGAGGCAGTAAATAATGAATCAAACAAATATGGCAACAACTGCAAAACCTGCTCCAAAAAGAAGAAAGGGCAAATCCCTGGAGAAAAGCAAGGCTAAAAAGGGTTACTTTTTTGTATTACCATTTATTCTTGGATTTTTCCTCATTTACTTACCATTGATTGTTGAATCACTTCAGTATAGCTTTAGTGAAATTTCAATTAATGCAAAACAGGGTGGTATGTCACTTAAGAACGTAGGCTTTGATAACTATGCTTATGCGCTTTTTGAAGATACTTCCTTTGTTCCAACACTTATCGGAAGTCTTAAAGACTTGTTGTTCGACGTTCCTGCAATTGTTATTTTCTCGTTGTTTATTGCTATAATTCTTAACGGAAAAATGGCGGGACGTGCAGCTTTCAGAGCTATCTTCTTTATACCCGTTATCGTTTCAACGGGTATAATAGAAGCAATTGACTTGCAAAACAGTCTTGCTTCTGGGTTGTCCAATGGTTCATCCATCGATACAGGTGGTGGTCAAACTACTTCCGCCGGTACAGAAATAATCTCTTCTCTTGACGTTCAGCGTTTCTTTTCTAATATGCAAGTTGGTAGAGATTTGGTTAACTACGTTACAAACATTGTAAACAACGTATATGACATAATTAACCGTTCCGGCGTTCAGATGTTGGTATTCCTTGCAGGTTTGCAGTCTATATCTCCTGCAATTTACGAATCATGTTTCATTGAAGGTGCTTCTTCTTGGGAAACATTCTGGAAAATTACTTTCCCAATGATAAGCCCAATGATTTTCGTTAATGCTATATACACCATTATCGATGCATTCGTTTCCGAATCCAACACGGTTATGAGTTATATTTCAGGTGTGTATGAGGGTAGTATTCAGCATGCTATCGTTAGATCAACTGCTATGTCATGGATTTATTTCATCATAGTAATCTTGATTCTCGGTCTTGTTTCGATTTTACTTTCCGCATACGTGTTCTATCAACGTAAAGATGCATAAGGAGGAAGATAAATAATGGATAAATTAAATACTCCTAATTATAAGCAAAAGAAAATCGATGATAGTACTCCTTTCTTTACCAGACTGAGATATAAGTATTTTAACACCTATTTTGTAGGTAAGCTCATTTGGTCATTATTCAGATTCTTGCTTTTGGTTGGTATATCTTATGTTATTCTTCAACCGTACATTTCTAAAATCTCTAGCTCTTTCATGAGCAGAGAAGACTTTGTTGATGTTGGTGTTAAGCTTATACCAAAGAATCCAACCTTGGATACTTATAAAGCAATTATAAAAGAAAATGAGTATTTTAAGGCATTAGTTAATACTACATTCCTTTCTGTAACTTCAGCAATAATTCAGACTCTTATCTGTTCAATTATTGGTTATGGATTTACAAAGTTCAAATTCAAAGGCCGCACAATCCTTTTCGCATGTGTAATTATAACAATGGTTATACCTCATAAAACTCTTCGTTCTTCAATGTTCTATCTCTTTAGATACTTTGACATTTGGGGAGTTTACGGAAAACTTGCTAAAGCATTTAACTGGTCTTCTGATTTGACACCATGTCTTGCAAACCTTACAAATACATATTGGCCTTTCATAATTCTTTCACTTACAGGTCTTGGATTTAAAAACGGTCTTTATATCTTTATTATGAGACAGTATTATCAAGGCGTTCCTGATGAATTGGAAGAAGCTGCTTATGTTGACGGTGCAGGCGTGTTCAAAACGTTTGTAAGAATCATTCTTCCTATGTCCGTTCCTATGATGGTTACAATCTTTATGTTTGCATTCTCATGGCAATGGTCTGATACGTTCTATACAAACATTTTCTTCCCATCCAGAGATGATTTCGTATTCCTTTCCAGAATAGTTAAGATACCATCAACTTTGGATACTCAATATGCTGGAGAAGTTGCATTTACAACTGCTATTAACAATACTTGCGGATTACTTATATTAGCTCCTCTTGTTGTTGTTTACCTCTTTGGTCAAAAATCATTAGTACAAGGTATCGAAAGATCCGGTATTACAGGTTAATGAATTTAAACCGCACTCAAAAAAGAGTGCGGTTTATTTTTAGGTGTTTATTATCTTAATATCCTTGAATTAAAAGAATATTATGCTTAAATTTAAAAATATAAGGTGATGTAGAGCGTTTTTACATCACCTTAATATTATTTTATTTGTAATAAATAAAAAACTAAATATATTCTAAATTTGTGTATTTAGTTGGAAGATTTTCAGCGTAGATATGAGATAAATCAGAATGAACTAGACATTTAGGCGAAGTGATTCCAGAGCTGAAATTGTTAAATCTCAAAACACATACACCTGAATGTGAAATATCAAAGCTTGACCAGTAAATGTGGGGAGGTATGTTTAACAAATAGGATAAGAGAATTAATCCGAATCCAGCATGGCAGAATAAAGCAATTTTTTCGTCATTTGGTTTTGTAATTCTATAAATTCTTCCTTCTCTTTGGTAACCATGTCGGGCAAAAAATAAATCAGCCTCCTTTTTTATTCTTTCAAAACCATCCTTGGCGCGACATGTGTTGAGGCATTCTATATCATACCAATTATCCATCATTGGATAATTAGTATTTGAAAGATATTCTGTTCCTGGAAGATTCATACAGAATGTTTTACTGCCATCTTCTTTTGTTATTGCGAATTCATCCCAACATTCATAAGTCCAAGGTTCAATTTCAATAGGTTTTTTAAGAATTTCAGATAAAGGCTTTGCTGTTTGTTGTGCGCGAATCATAGGGGAGGAGTAAATTTTATCTATACCATGAAGGGCGAGTCTTTTACCAACAGCTTCAGCTTGTCTTTTGCCTAAATCAGTAATTGAATCAGGGTTATAAATTGGGTCTGCATGTCTAATTAAATAAAAAAGCATTTTAATTCACCTATTTGTTTTGTCTTAAAATTTCAAAGGATAAAATACCTGCGGCAACAGAAGCACCAAGGGACATATTGAAATCTCTGCCATAGGAGATTTTTATAGTTTTATCTGAAAACTTTGTTACAGAAGCTGAAATTC
>JAZRPU010000167.1:0-4434 GCA_045649365.1 Eubacteriales bacterium
AAATAATAATTGATTTTACAAGCTTGAAAAAATAAATAAAAGCCGCCTGTTTTTTAGGCGGCATTATTGAAAACATACTGCTTTCTATGCAAAATTAATTTTCATTGTATTTATCTTACTTTATTATCTTTATTTTTTTATCTCAACTATTCTTCCAGTGTTTTTATAGCATAAAACAGACAATTCATCTTTGCCATTGAGAATATCATATTCTTTGCCGGAAATTCTGAGCCTGTATGTATTACCCTTTGAATCATTACCTTTCAGGTAATACCTCAAGCTGTAAATACCACTTGACGTACTTCTTTTCTCCAGCTTACAGTTTGAAATTGTAATCCACTCAGGGCCGGATGAAACGTCCTTAATGGTATTAATGGATGTAGAACACATAATTAAACCAATAACTAACGTAGCAATGATCGAAGGTAATATTTTCATTATCTCTTTGGAACGTATTAACGTAACTAAAGCTTTTACAAGCATTACAATTACGGCAATCATGCCTATAATACTGAAAAGCTCATTAAGCAACGTATATTCTCCAATTTCCGGTATTAATATGACAGACGCAAATGAAACCACGATAATGCCATACAGCAACATACTGAACCTTGACATTTTTTTCATTTTATTCTTTAATCCCCCATGTGGTAATATATAATATATCGTTTTTTTGTCAACTGTATTTTATCATAATATTCCGTAAAATCAAGCTCATAACGTTTTTTTCAAAAAAAACGTTTGTTATTCCTCGTTCGTGTGAATCATTTTATCCACCACTCTGGTGTTAATTCTCCAAGTTTTGCAATTTTTCCTGTAGAATAGTTAAGCATTATTTCTATGTCTGAATATTTTCCCGCCATAATCTGTACCATAAGCTCTCGACAAGCTCCGCAAGGCGCACCGTTTGAACCGTCCGGGAGAATACAAAGGACTTTATCAATTTCTTGCTCTCCGTTTGTAATCATATTAAAAATAGCATTTCTTTCAGCACAAATGCCAAGTGTTGAACAAGTGTCGATACAAACTCCTGTATAGATTTTTCCCGATTTTGAGCATACAGCAGCGGCAACTTCTCCGCAAGTAACGTAATTTGAAACCTTACGGTAATTTAATACGTTTTTTGCAGCTTCGTACATTTTATCCCATATTTTATCCATATATATCTCTCTTTCAAACTTGTTTATCTTCGTTGAATATAATTATATATGCTTTTTTAAAAATGTCAATATTATTCTTTTGGATATAAAAAGAGTAATTTTACAAGCTTGAAACAACGTTGAGAAAATGCTGAAAAAAGTGTATGATAAAACAAAGGCGTAGGGGAGAGGGATTAAACTTATAGAAAGGATTGTTTCAATGGAAAAGAATAATATTAAACTCTGGATTTTGATATTGATAGTGATTTCTGCATCAAGCGGAACATTGCTTTTAGGAATGAATGCTGTAAAAGAAACGTTGCGCGAGCCGCAAGACTATGAGTTCTCTGAACATAAATTCGATTTTATAGATGAAAACGTTTCACAGCAATCACCCGATACACAGGAAACAATTGAAGAAAAGTTTCAAGAAATGTATGATATAGATGAAGACGAAAAGACAATTACTGTAATTTCAAAGAAGTATCTCAACGATTATTGGGCAAGTAATTACGAAAAAGAGGAAATAAAATCCCTTACAGTTGATGAAATATTATTTATAATACAAGACAGCATAAGGATATATGAAAAATATGAAAAGATAGTTCTTCAAGGATACGAGTCAAATGTAAAATACGGATATATTTCTACAAGTGCAGAATATGACAGGCGTTTCCCTAAAAGCGATGATTACGTTTGGGACGGAGATGAAACGGAGAAATTTTGGAGAGTTCCATACATTCAAACCCAAATCATAAAATCCGTAGACGGATATCAAGTAGAGGGCATAAGTACCCCTGAAAACATTCAAAGGACGCTTGACGGCATTTCGGCAGATATACAGCAGATTATTTTTTATAGAATAGAAGCCTTGTCTTCTCCAAAAGTATTTATTCAAAAAGCGGAGTTCCTTCGCTTTGTTGGCGAAAATCCAAGAAACTTCAGCAGCAAGTTGCCTGAACAAGTGTTTTATTGTGCCGGAATGAAAGAAGCGAAACAACGAAATGAAGTTTTGGACGCGTTGCGCATTGATTATAGTAGAAATGCATTACTTCCCATTGATTGTGGTGAAATTGACTTGATGGATATGGCGGGAGATTATTTCTCTAAGCGAGAAGTGGATTCAAGCTCTCCTATGGCTATTAATGTTTATGACGAATTTTATAAAAACGAGGTCTTCTTGACAGAATCAACAGAAAATAGAATAAGAAAATATCTAAATGAAACAACACCTGTGGTCTATATGCTTTCCGGTAAATACAACGGTAGAGAATGGTTTGAAACGTTGAAGCTCATCCCAAAAAACAAAGAGATTTTTTGGGGAAGAGGATTCTTCTTCTCGGCTTATTCATCGGGGAAATATACGGAGAAGGATAATTCTCTGTTTGTTGAAGTGCCAACAGAAGGCACGCTTGTTGTTTCTCTTGATGAAAATGGAGGGATTGTAAGGATTTATATGGATGCTTCCGTGGAGTTTATCCCTGATGTGACTGTGGCGCGTAAGGAACAGAATACAAAATGGTGAATAAATGAAAAATGCCCGACACATTGTGTCGGGCATTAATATTGCAAATTGTGAAAGAATTATTCGCCTTTAACAAGCTTGTCGATTTCTGCTGCGAAATCGTCTTCTTTCTTTTCGATACCTTCGCCTTTTTCGTATTTAACGAAAGAAACGATTTTGATATCTCCGCCGAGTTCTTTTGCAACGTTAGCGGTATATTTTTCAATATCAATGGATTCTTCTTTAACGAATGCTTGGTGGAGGAGGCAGTTTGCTGTGTAGAATTTGTTGATTCTGCCTGTAACCATCTTTTCAATAACTGCTGCAGGTTTAGAAGCCATTGCAGGATCGTTTTGAATCTGATTCATAAGAATATCTTTTTCGTTTGCGATAACAGATTCAGGAACACAATGTTTGCAAAGGTATGTGGGGTTCATAGCTGCGATTTGCATACATACGTCTTTTGCATATTCTGCAAATTTTTCAGTTGCTGCAATTTCATCAGAAACTTCAAACTTAACAACAACACCTGCTGCACCTTTACCGTGAATGTATGTGCATGTTGTTCCTTCGATGATTTCAAAACGTCTGAGAGTGATGTTTTCACCGATTGTGAAAATTTTGTCTTTAAGCTCTGCTTCAACGGTAACGTCCTTACCATCGTAGGGGAGAGCTTTAAGTGCATCTATATCAGCGGGTTTGTTAGCAATGATTGTTCTGAGAATGCCTGTAACGAATTCACCAAAGGATGCGTTTTTAGCAACGAAGTCTGTTTCAGAGTTAACTTCGATAATTGCTGTCATTTTTCCGTCTTCGGATTTGAGAACGTCTACAACACCGTCAGCAGCAATTCTTGTGGATTTCTTTTGTGCTACTGCAAGTCCTCTTTCTCTGAGCAATTTAACTGCTTCGTCAAAGTTGCCGTCAACTTCTGCAAGAGCTTTCTTGCATTCCATCATACCACAACCTGTTTTTTCGCGCAATTCCATAACGAGTTTTGCTGTAATTGCCATAATATAATACCTATCCTTTCAAAATCTTTAATATTAATGAAGAAATTATTCAGCGTCTTTGGATGTTTCTTCGAAGGAAACTTCTTCGGAAGCTGCTGCATCTGTCATCTGTACGCCTTGTTTTGCTTCAAGAACTGCATCAGCAAGAGCAGCAGAGATGAGTTTGATTGCACGGATAGCGTCGTCGTTACCAGGGATAACGTAATCGATTTCATCGGGATCACAGTTTGTATCAACGATGGAAACTATAGGAATACCCAATTTACGAGCTTCGTCTACTGCTGTTTTTTCTTTCTTGGGGTCAACAATAAAGATAACGTCGGGAATATCTTTCATATCTTTGATACCGCCGAGGTTCTTTTCAAGGTCTGCGATTTCTTTTTGGAGAGAAGCAACTTCTTTTTTAGGAAGAAGATCGAATGTGCCGTCTTCAGCCATTTTGTTGAGGTTGCGAAGTCTTTGGATGCTCTTTTTGATTGTTTTGAAGTTTGTGAGCATACCGCCGAGCCAACGAACGTTAACGTAGAACATTTCGCATCTTTGTGCTTCTTCCTTGATGGAATCCTGAGCCTGTTTCTTTGTACCTACGAAAAGAATTGTAAGTCGGATCGTAGCCATGTCGTTCTGTGAGCCAAGGAGTTGATCATTTGGTTTGTCTTCCTAAGACCGCTTGGCCTCCGACTTGCCAACGAACGTTAACGTAGAACATTTCGCATCTTTGTGCTTCTTCCTTGATGGAATCCTGAGCCTGTTTCTTTGTACCTACGAAAAGAATTGT
>JAZRPU010000168.1:0-7612 GCA_045649365.1 Eubacteriales bacterium
ATGGCTACGATCCGACTTATCTATAGCCTCTATGCTGATTAACTTTCTTGAGCTCCCTTTTTCGTCAATATCTGTTAACCAATATTGTCCTTTTATTCTTTCAGGAAGAGTAAGGCTAAACATTTGTTTGGCTTTGATTAAATTTACTATCAAAAATCTCAACTCCCTTATTTTTACATTACTACAAAAATATATATTTTTTTATCTGTTGTAATAAAAAGAATATATATTGAAAAAAACATCAATTTTCAACTTGACAACATCACAGCTTCATGATTTAAAACTACATAATGCTTCTGAAAAGTCTTATTTGATTTTACATACAAAAAACAAATTCTTCGTTTGCTATTTTAATTTTATCTCCAGACACAATTTTCACTTTAGTATTGGCAGGAACTAATTTTCCATTTACCCAAGTATGATTTGTAGAATTTGTGTCTTCCACAAAGCATTCATTATTTTCATTATAAATAATGCAATGGCTTCTGCTTATTGCAGTATTATCGGAAATAAAATAATCTACAAAGCTTCTTTCTTTTCCAATTCTGAACAAAGATTTGTTAATTGTTACTTTTTCACCATTCTTCACTCTGGTGAGTGTAGGCATAGAAGTCGCTTCAGAAAGAACTGTTGTTTCTCCTCCTTCGAATGGTGACAAAACTGTTGTTTCATCAAAATTCATTTGAATATTCATAGGTGGCATAATCGGAGGAGGAGTTTGAGGTTGAGTAAATTGTGCTTGAGTGTGAGGAATATTGGATTGTTGCATTCCATTATTGGGAGTAAACGGTGCTTTGGTCATTCCGCTATTATGCACGAATGGTGTCTGTGGCGGAACAGCTTTACCATTGTTTACATATCCAGCCTGATTAAACTGATTGGGTGCCCCTGTTGGAGCAGCAGGTGGCTGATTAGTAGCCGCCTCCTTCTTTTTGGCTTTCGCTTCTGCTTTCTGTTGTTTATAAATTTCAGCATTTTCTTTACTATAATTGGACAGCAAGCCAAATAAGGACATTTTTTTAGTTTTATCTTTTTCTTTATTGTTTATTTGTTGTTGAGTATTTACACTCGGCTGTGCAACATTTGGTTTTGAAGATGAAAATGGGGCTTGTCCCGGAATCGCAAAACCTTCGTTTCCTCTGATATTTTGTCTTTGATTATTAACCGTAGGCTTTGGAAAAGCCATATTATCTTTTTTCTTTTTATCAAGTTCAGGAGCATTTGTTGCTGGTGGTACTATTTTGGGTGCTGAAGGAGTTTTCTCTGCGACGGGTACTACTCGCTGAGCAGGAATTTTAGCGGGCTGTGACATTACACTTGGTTGCGGAATAGGATTCACACTCACGGGGGATTGAGGCTTAAGCATAGAAGGCATGTCCTCAATCGAAATAGTTGAATCCAAATTTGCAAAATTAGGATTTGATCCTGTTATAGTAACTTGAGGAGCAACCGATTGTGGACTTTGAGGAGAAGTTGGATTTGAAATTGCAGGCTTTGGAGCCGATGAAGTATTCTGAAGTCTGTTTATCAAATCATTCATTTCATACAAATTAAATGATCCTGTATTATCTATATAATCATTAATTTGATCAACATAGTCCATGTTTTCTGTATCATCAAATTGAACAGAGCACATAACTTTTTTAAAAAATGATATCATTTCCGAATTAATGTTTTTTTCCGTTTCAACAGGTATACATATCAATGATGTTTCGCAGCTTGAAACATTCAAAAATACATGTTCAGGTAAAATAGAAAAACAATTCTGATCAATCATATAATCATCTGCGGAGCAAACCGAAGACAAAATATTTTTAAAAACATTCAAAAGTCTTTGTTTATTTATTTTTGCACTAAAAAACTGGTCAGATGATACTTTAGCAGAAACATTGTATTTAAAAAATCTCTGTCCGTTCATCTCCGTATAAAGCGTCGAGGCAACACCATTTATATGATTATTTGTTAGCATTCCCAACGTAAGAGTATCAATTTGGTCATCAGCTCCAAGCTCACACACAAGATATGTGACCGCTCCTTGTGTTTCATAAGTAAATTTCATAAACAATTCTCCTCACTAAATATTAATGAACTTTATATTCTGCATTGCTTCCGGCACTTCTATACATATAACTGCTGCAGTTTCCACCCTCATGCCTTATGCACCAAACAGATTGACAGATATAAATCCTACCGCCATAAGCATCTTTCCAATATCTTCCATTTGCCTGTACCCACTTGCCATTTTTATGTGTAATATAGCAACCGCAATCCGCACAAACTATACATCTGCATACAATAGTGTTTCGTGGGATGGAATGAAAGCTTAATTTCACCGGATAAATATAATGATCTTGATTGCAATATCCAACCCTATGATTAGTACACGATGACCAAGAACCGTAAACATTCATATCATTATATACGGGCGTATCGCGATTGAATCCATTCCAGCCACCAAAAATTTTACCAATACATCTCGGATTTTCGGGCATATTACCGCCCAACGTATATCCGGCATTAACAGTTCTCGTTACATATAATGAACCATCATAATTATAAAAATTCACTGTTTTAAGCTGGCTTTCATAGCAAGCAACGTATCTCACGTTTTTAGCAGGAACGGTCATACTTAAAGTGTAGTTGGAGCTGAAGCATCCGGAAGCGGTTGATTCCTTCCAACCTAAAAATCTGTACCCGTTTATTCTTGGAGCATTCAATTCATACGCGGTAGAATATGGCAAATCCAAGGAAAGATAATTTCCACCCGCATACAATATTCTTGAATAATCTCCGCCTATTCCTTCCGTTGATACACTTACGTTATATACGTTAGGCTTGAATTTAGCTGTACAAGTATAAGTCTGATCAACCGTTAAAGAAAGAGAAGACGTATAATACACTTTAGTCCTTCCCATCGTGTGTTCATAAACAGACCAATGTGAAAAACTATACCCTTCGTTAGGAATCGCTGTAATCGTTGCAGGAGTCATATATATAAACGTTCCCCCACCGCTTACTGTTCCTCCGTTGGATGGTTCAGATAAAAGGTTTACTCCAAACTCACTCTGTTCAAATTTCGCCACGTACGTTTTTGCTTCGGTTACTATTATTTTTCTCGGATTATCTGTATTTCCATCTGACCATTCCTTGAATTTGTATCCATAGCTTGGCGTTGCTGATATTTGAACTTCTGTTCCATATTTATAATTTCCACTTCCTGATGCGGTACCCTTATGTACGTCTTCAGGAATTACCTCTAATGAAAAAAGAATATCCCCGAAGGTTTTTGAACGTGCCGCCTTGGTTACGTTTATTTCTTTCATGCCCAAAACGGGGAATTGTAGCTTTAACGTATAGTTTATGTAAACTATAACATCATCATTTCCCAAATCCACTTTGGATGCTGAAAAATCTATTCCATCAATTCCGTCTTTCACACCAAGATTTTTCAGTTTCTGGTCTGCATTATCTCTATTATCTGAAAGTGCATATATAAATTTTTCTTTAGCTATTGTTGGAACGTATGCAGAACGAAGGCTTAAAAAACTGTCAGCACTTATTGTTGTAGAGCCTGTCAATCTCTCAGCAAGCTCTATTATATCAGCCTCACTACCTGTAAGCGCAGTTTCTCGCAAATAAGATTCCAACGCAAGAGAATCGGCAGCTTGTATAACCGCATGGCTTACCGTACTTTGCGCGCTGTATATTCTTGAAAAGCTCAACAAAAACAATATAAATAACGTGCAAAAAACAAGCACTATTGATGCTTCTACCGTTACGAGAGGCTGTTCTTTTTTCTCTTTAATCTTTCTTATCATAGTCTTTAATATCCTACATATTTTATACTCTGAAAACCTGTTCCTTTTATTTCTCCTGTTCCAAAAGAAATTACAGGCAATATAGAATTCAACTTTGCAGTACATTTCACTCTGCAAAAAGTATCTTGCTCTGACATCAAAAATGAAGCTCCCGTCCTATCAACATGCTCTTCTTTGTATCTCATTTCCAATTGAATCAAATCTGCAATTCTCATCATCTTCTTTGAATTGGGAACAAACCACAAAGCAAATGCCAATGCATCTCTGTAATTAGTTGCATCAGTCCCTTTTACAATTGCAACTCCGTCTGAAACAATACCAAGTCTATTGATTCCTTCAACAAAATCGTGTGTAGAAAAAGCATTATATACATTTGCAGGATTATTTATATCAAGTATAGAATTATATTTTCCCATGGGGACAACAGAGTTATACCTGAACAAAAGTTCAGCGTCAACAAAGGATTCATAATATGCCCAAATAACATGAGCCGCCACAGAGCATGCATTGTATCTGTCAAATGAAGAGGATGAAGAAATTACAGAATATAAATTACTTACAAGTCTTGTTGCTATGATGTAATCATAAGCAAATTCCTGATTATTTATTTCTGATTTATCAGCATTGAAAACATATTCAACACAAGCCCCCGAAAAAGTCATATTATCTGCAGAAGCAGGATGTATTTCACCTTTTGAAGGTCCTTTATATTTCTCCACAGTATAATTTCTGTTAGGAAAATAACCTGAAATATATGAATTCAAAAGAAGATTACCTTCTTTATCGCCGCTTAACATATTAATTGATGCGTTTATCCCTTGAATCATTGCTCTGCATTCAGAAACGATCTGGGTTGAATGCAAATTCAAAAGAGATAAATCATCAAACAAGTCTAATCCATCTGTGACAAATCCAACGTCAATATTTACATCATCCTCACTATATGAAGCTCCCCCGCTTGAGCCAAGAACAGAAGCTTCTGGGCCAAGCACTGAATGGGCATCATTCAAAGTGTTATTTATAGCATTAACATCTTCTGGAGGAAGATTATGTTCAATTGTACCAGTATTTCCAGGAAGGAGTAATGAAGAATTATCGCTTAACACAACGTTATATTCATCATCATATTTTTTTATTGATGAAAACGTATGATATAAATTTTCCAGCGCTAATTTCAACTCATAAGAAAGATTATCATCATAGGAAACGGAAGGGTTTCTTTCGGCTACATTGCTTAACGCATCAGATACATATAAAGCCTTTCCTTGATAATCTGAAAGAAAATAGTCCATATTGTAGTAATTAAAAGAATAATCTTGTGGAATTATATTGAATTTTGCCCTCGATAAAATCTGTCTTTTTAAAACAGAAGGATACGTCATATTATAATATCCTTCCATTTCTACAGAATCCACAAGATAAAACGTAGATATGTTATTACCTTTATATCCTGCGTTCATGTCAGAATTAAACTCAAGATATGATAAATATTTTGCTGAACTTATTTCGTTATTATCAAGAGCTAAAAGTCCATAGCGGTCATGAAGATCTTTGTTATATAAGGCTATCATAGACGTCCCAGCGCTTTTATTTGCCTCACCAAGTTGAGTTTTAGCGGCTTGAAGTCTTGCTGCCTCCATTGCTAACGTTCCCAAAGACAGTATTCCTGTAAGCATCAAAGCAATAAAAACTGTTATAACACCTTTTTTTTGATTTTTTACTTTCTTCATTTTGATTCACCTCTGAAGGTAATAATATCTTTTGACATTTACTCATCTTTTATAGAAGTTTCTTCCTCAATATCTGAAGATATATCAATTGTATCATCATTAATTTCTGAAGATGAAAAAACCTCTCCGCTTTCACCATTTGATTCTTCCGAGTGGATACCTTCAAAATCAGAAACAGCTTCTTCGCTTGAACCGTTTGATATTTCTGCATCCATACTTTCCATTCCAGAAAGTTCTGCTTCGCTTTCTATTGAAGATAAATCTTCAATATCTTCTTTTCTCAAATCCATATTAGGAGAATTGTCCTCATATTTTCTGAAATCATAACTACGTAAAAATGAAAACACTACGTTTTTTTGTTCTGTGACAGAGCCTTTAATTTTCCAGTATGTTTCTTTTTCATCAATGACAGACACATGATACGTTGCTTCACCATTTAAAAGCTCTGTGTAAGATTCATCAGAATAACAATCAATTAAATATCCCGATGATGAAAAAATGCTATGCTCAAACTCAACCTCACCGAACAAATAGAATATTACTCTGTCTATGTAATAAATTATATCGCGTAAGGATTCCAAATCATTATTATTAAGCTCTACCGAAAAAGTACCGCTTAAGAGATTGATAGAAGATTCATCATTAAGCATATACGTTATAAATACAGGAATCTCTTTAATATAAAGCTCTCCAATTCCAAAAGTAATTTCCGAATCAGAATTCATAATGTATATTTCAGATTCATCTGCATATTTTCTTACAGCATCAAAATCATCAAGCTTTAAAAATTTTAATTTTTCTGCCGCGTTTTTATGTTCTTCTGTATAATCTCCCTGTTCAATTTCTGAAGTGTTGGAAACTACTTCCGATGATTCCACACTGGTTTCGTTATTCTCTTTGCTTTTTTTCATCAATAAAAACGCTAAAGCTGAAACTATAGAAAACAACAAGAAAAGAACAATAAATATTTTCAACAACTTATTCAAATTCATTCTCCTATCGACCAATTCCTTTATTTATGATAATTCGTATTATTATTTCTCCACCATTGGCACTTTGAACATCTTCCGCAATCCTTGAATATAAAATATCCATCAACAAATTTTCCATGAGGCATTTTGCATCTCCCGCACCACTTATAGCGAGAAAAATCATCTCCATCGGTACCATCAGGAAGATTTATCCAACCGCCTCTTGTATCAACACCACCATCGTACTCATGGCATATAGTACAAACTCTGCATGAAAAATAAGTCGTTTTATGAGAAGCACGATGAATAGATGAATAACCCAAATTAAATCCAACTCCGTCGCCTTCTTCCTCATATTCGTGCAATTCTCCGCAATGCCCCCAAGTATGCGTTCCCAGACGACAAGTTTCATGTCCTTCTATCAAATTACATACAGTACATCGACGCCCCTTAAAGCCTTTCTTTGTTTCGGTGGCTTGAATAATATGCGAGGTCCACTTATGACCATGAGCATTTATTACAGTGCTTGCAGTCCAATGACATGTAGAACACTCACTTTTTGTATATCCGTCTTCCGTACAAGTGGGGTTTTTCACGGTCTGGCTCATATTATGTCCTAAAGCGGGAATTTTGCTTATATCTTTCGTACCACAACGGCTGCATATATTTCCCGATTCGCCATCAGAGGTACACGTTGGAGCTATATAGTGTGAAACCCAGGCGTGTCCCAATGCATCAAACAGCTTATAAACCATTAAACTATCACAATAAACACAATATGCTACTTGCCTGCCGGCAGTTGTGCAGCTCGGTCCGTAATTGTCCGTATACTCTCCCTGTTTACATGAGCCATAACCGCCATCATCAATGTATGAATACCCGCAAAACTTACATGTGTGTTTCCATTGGCTTCTGCTTATGCATGTTCCTTCAGATATTTTCTCGTGTGTACATTCTGCATGCACACATCTCCAATGGGCATAAAGGTTTACGCTCGATTTAATTTCTGTAACATCAGAAATATATCTGATACCATGTCCGTCTTTTTGAGTAAACCAGCCCTCAAAAGAATAGCTATATCTCGTGGGTACGG
>JAZRPU010000169.1:0-5458 GCA_045649365.1 Eubacteriales bacterium
CATACAAAACGCCGTCCACAGACTTGTAGTAAGGAATGTTATCGGCAACTATTATACTTCTGTTATCAGGACCATTCACAGTGCTTGGTTCTAAATGCTTTACTGTTGAAGGAATATATATACCAAAGCATGCAGGATCAACTATTGAAAAAGATGCGCAGCTAATACCAACAGTTCCCTCTGCTACGCTGAACAACTGTGCTTGATCACGTCCTACAAAAGTAATAAGCCATTTATCAATATAAACGCCTGTAAGCGGCATTTTTCCTGTTTCAGCTTTAATATTATTTATTTCCTCCCATGCGGCATAATATATCCCTGAATTTTGAAATGCAAAAGCGTTTATCTTTTTCAAGGATTCGGGGAAATCTACTTCTAACAACGCTTTACAAGAAAAGAATGACTCCCAACCAATTATTTCAACGCCTTCTTCAAAAACGACCTTTTCCAAAGCAGACCAATTGGACATACTGCATTGACCAATGATTTTTATGTTTCCGGGTACAACGAGGGACTCGATGTTTTTATTATTATTGAAACTAAAATCGTCAATTCCAACAACGTCATATCCATCCAAAACTGTTGGAAGCGTTAATTCTGTTGCTGTTCCTGTATAGTTGGCAATCCACGCTTCGCCATTTTTAACTATGTATGAGAAATCGGGATTTTCATACGAAACAATTTCTTCAGATGCGTTTACAACGCAAACGCACGATAAAAGTGTGATAATTGCTAAACATAAATATAAAATCTTTTTCATGGTAAAAGCTCCTTTTATTTTCTTATTTTATTTTTGTTTGCCATAGTGAGCGAAAACTCGCCCACTATAGCGTTTTTAGGCATTTTTCAAAGTTTTTGACTTTGAATTTGAATTTTGAAAACTTGACACAAAGTGACAGATTATCATTTAAATTCAGTAGTTCATTTTCTGACAAAAAACCGTCACTCTGTATATTTTTCGTCTTTATTATAACATTATTTTAAAACCATATCAATGGTTTAGATATATTTTCAGGCAGGGGAACAGTCCCACCATAGACTGTTCCCCATCATAGTTTTTAGTTTTATTATTTAGATGCAGAAAGCTTTTCAGAGGCATAGAAGCCTAAAGTTTTATAAAAAATAGTGCTTTCTGTGGATTTGTCATAAATTTTCACAGTTGTAATTCCCGAAAGACTTCCGTCGGGAGCATAGAAGAAAACAGGGTCATCAATTTCAATTCTTATATTTTCTTCAATGACTTTTCCATCTGAAACGTAATCTTTAAATTCTTCAGACCTTTTAACCATCATTTCATGCAGAGCTTCAGTTATTTTTTCATCATAATATGCTTTATCATCATTTACGTTAAATGTACGAAGATCGTATTCTGAAAGCTGTGATCTGTATTCAAGGAATCTATAAACTGTGCCGTAGTCATTAATTTCTATAACTAAATATTCATCAGTTTTTATGTTATTGACATATCTTCTGAAAGTAAATCTATAGCCATCACGAGTACTGCTGTCATAAAATGAAACAGTTTTTTCTAATCTGTAGGTTTTTCCGACACATTGTTCGGAAATATATTTTTTTGCAACGTTTAGAAGTTCATCTTGCGAAAGTTGTGTTGATGAATCATTTTTCAAATAGATGTATCTGGGATCGAAAAATCCACAATTCTCTCCTTTATAATCAGTATAACATTCCAAATTATATTTAGTGCCTTCAACGTAAACTGTGGTTTCATAAGTAAACACTGCACAACCATTACTATAGATATGAATGGGATAATGCTTAAGAGTTAACGTATGATTTGTTCCTTCTTCATCAATATAGGTCGCAGATTCTGCAGGCTGTGTTTCATGCCAAGGTTCAGGATCGTCGGGTTGTTGGCTCTCTCCAATATCTATACATTCCATATAGAAAACATCATTTTCACCAAGCGGAAAATAACCATCTTCCGAGCATGCATGAGGCGTAGGGTCTTCATACAAGGCAAAATCTTTATAGATACCTTTGGGTTTTCCCTCTTGTTCATTCCAATGAGTGTCGTCTAAAGCTTCTTTAGTGATAAAAGCATTCTTTATCTTCAAATAATCCGTTGACGTTATTTCTCCGTCAAAATTTATGTCCGCCATGGAAAAAGCGGTGCCTTTAAGTTCGTTTTTGAGAAAACCGCTTTTTATCAGAATATAATCGGTAGAGTCAATCTCCCCGCTTCTGTCCACATCGCCCAATATGTAAGATTCATCAACGTTGTCAGAAGCATCGGCAATTAACGTATTCCCTCCAAAAAACACAGTGCCTCCAATTGCGGCAGTCATTATTGCTAAAGCTAAAAGCTTGTTTTTTTTCATGTTTTTTTCCTCCTTGAAATTTTTAAATATAGTTTTATGATAAAATTTCAGAAAACGTACAACCAAAACAATTATACGTCTATCAATTCCCCATTGGACTCACCTCTTTTTTACAAATTTTAAAAGCTTTTTTATCTTTAAAATTTTCGTGTCTATATATATACTGTTTTGAACATACCAAAAGGTTACATTTTTTTTGAAATTTTTTTCAAAAATTGGCTTTTTGTATGATTGCACAAAAACCATATAAAGAATTTGTGCAATTTAACGCCAAAGTTTTTCACACTTTTAGGGAGTTTTTCACACTTCATTTTCGTATGTAACGAGAAGCGCAAAAGGTTACATTTTTTCTTGATTTCTTTTGTAAATTTTACAACCAAAAAGTTATCACAATTATCATTGAATTAAGAATGTAAAATCGGTATAATAATTTCAACAGAAAACAACTTGTAGGAGATAGTATTATGTTCTATATTTTTTTGTGTTGTTGCGACTTAAAAGATGATGAAAAAAGACAAATATCTGACATGTATGAAAAATTGATGCCAAAATTAATTAATTACAGCCAAGTCAGACTTATTGACCCAAGCTATGCGGAAGACGTTGTACAGACAGCATTTATCATTTTAATGGAAAAATATGATAATTTGGAACGTGATAATATAAATTTTTGGATATACCAAGTTGTTGATAATTTAATAAAAAACCAGAACAGAAAAGAAAAAAGCAAAAAATCAAAATTCGTTAATATAGATATCGACGAGTTAAAAAATGAAGAATGCTTCTGCTTTGAACATGTTTCTTATGCCAAAGATATACTTTCAAGAGAGCTTTCTGAAACAGAATCAGACTTTTTCAACACATATTTTGTGCTTTGCGAGTCACACGAAACAGCGGCTAAAAAATATAACATATCCATAAACGCATCAAAGGCAAGGAAATGCAGGATTAAAACACGAGTTGTCCTGATTCTTAAAGAAAACGGTATAACTCCACAAGGGATAACTTCAAAATGAGTTTTTTTAAAAAACAAAAGAAAGGTTAATGTATGGAAAGCGTTATTAATTTTGAAAATATGTTTTCGTTTCCCGCTGAAAACGTTTTAGAATTTCTTCAACGTACAATGGATGAAGAAATTCAAAAAGGCAAAAAAGCCATGGACATAGCTCTTATTGAAGAATGTGTTTTAATTATAAAACAGCTTTACGGGGAAGAGAGATATTGCCCTACTAAAGCACAAATTGATGAAAAATATAATGAATTAGAAGAAAAGCTGGAAAAAGTCAGAGAAGATAAAGAGTTTTGGGAAGCTTTATACAAGGACAACGACTCATTGAGTTCCATAATTAATAACGAAGCTTCTCACCCAAGAACAAAAAGATTCGGCATAAAAAAGCTTTTCATAATCGCCGCGGCTGTTATGTTATTAGCGACCGTGTCGGTATCGACTGTAGTTGCAGACACTCCGTTTCATTTTGTGAATATGTTGCTTTTAGATACACATATTGATGATATTTCCGAGGGAGAAACAATCTCAAAAGGAAATATCACCGTTACAAAAGGTGAACACGTTAAAAGTTACAATACCTTTGAAGAGCTTCTCGAAGAAAAAAATCTTCATGGCATATACTTTTCTGACACTTTGGAAATAAAAAGTATACTTTTTGATGATTACAAAAAAACTATTGAGTTAAACATAACTCCAACGGAACGAGATGTGTTTTTTGCTATAAATATCACTCAAAAAGACGAATATGGTTTACAGTATGACGTTCCCGCATATACCAAAACAACAACGGAAAACGGAATTGACGTTTGGAAATATGATAAAGGTGAAAAAATGGCTCAATATGGTAGATATCAATTAATGTTTAAAATAAAGGATTGGTATTATTGTGTTGACACATCGTATCCAGAAAAAGGATATGAATTGATTAACGATTTTACGGAGATAACACCGTAAAAAAATTCGTTTCTACCTCGTCAGCTCCCCTCTTGTTACTTTTACAAAAACCAAAACGGGTGAAAATTCACCCGTTTTTCAGTTTTGATTCTTTAAAGCTTTTTTACTTTAAAATTCCAATTTTTCTCATTTCAAACAGAATTATAATATGAATTATCAATAAATTCAGTTCGATTTTTCCACGATACCCAATTTGGAAATTTACTCAAAGCCGCTAGAACAATTTATATTTCTATGTGAAAATCTGTTATTTTAATTTTCGCGGAAATTTATCTTTTGTGTTTCAAAATCCATTGATTCCACTATTGCAAGAGATTGCAAATCGTATCCAAGATTGCGAATAGTTCTTCCTCCAAATTGGAATCCCTTCTCAATGGCGATGCCGATTCCCTCAACGGTAGCACCGGCAGATTCGCTTATAGATATAAGTCCTTGCAATGCACAACCGTTGGCGAGAAAATCATCTATAATAAGAACGTGGTCATCAGCAGAAAGGAAACGTTTTGAAACGATAACCTGATTTTTATTTTTATGGGTAAACGATTCAACCTCTGCTGTGTAAACGTCACCGTCAATGTTAATACTTTTAGCTTTTTTTGCAAAAACCATAGGCACACCGAAGCAACGCGCCACAGCGTAGGCAATAGCGATTCCCGACGCTTCTATAGTCAATATTTTAGTAATCTTTTTTTTCGCAAACCGTCTATGAAACTCTTTTCCAATTTCATCTAAAAGGATAACGTCCATTTGATGATTCAAAAAGCTATCCACTTTAAGAACGTTCCCTTCTTTAATAATTCCATCTTTAACTATACGCTCTTCAAGAAAATTCATTGTCAGTCACTCCGTTCTACGATATTATAGTAATTATACTCCCTTTGTTCTTTTTTGTCAATCAGAAATATGTTTTTATAATGAATAATGCGCCTCTTTTGTAAAAAGGCGCATTATTTTTATTTTCCCGAACGCTCGATTATCTTCTGAATCTCGTCTATATCGCTTTCAGACAAATTCTGTCTTTTGGCGAAAGCGGCAATAAATGAGGGCAAAGAGCCTTCAAACCGACTTTCAACCAGCTCGTCAAGAGCGCAAAGCTGGACTTCTTCCTTTGATATTATAGACGTAATTATAGAATTATTATTTTCAAGAATCCCTC
>JAZRPU010000170.1:0-2944 GCA_045649365.1 Eubacteriales bacterium
GGAATCGCGTTAACTACTTCTTCAGCAGTTTTTACGTTTGCCATGTTGGTAATTGCATCAAAATAATACTGATAGCAGAAAACTGAAAAGCCTTCAAAGGATTTTTGAGCGTTGATATATTCAAAGGTCTTTCTGTAAACAGCTTTGTTGTTTTTAAATTCATCATAGTGAATTTCGTCATATCCGTAAATAGCGTTGGCAAAGGTAAGTCCTGCCATGAATTTAACGCTTTCACAGCAGAGGTCTGCCCAAAGCTGATACGTTTCTGCAAAAGGACAAATAGGATGGTCAAATCCCCAATAAATCTGTGGCATGATATAGTCTATATATCCGCTCTTACTGCACCATGTATCAACGTCAGCGTAGTAGAATTTTCTTACGTTGTTAAGGTTTCCCGCGGGAGCTATTCCGTATAAAACGTTTTTATTTTCTGCTTTAACCGCACTATATATTCCGGCAACGAGCTTTGACAAGCTTTCGTATCTCATTTCCTTGAGGGTGTAATCGGGATTTTTTGCTTTTTCAGCGGCAAATTCAACGTCATCCATAGCCTCGTCTTCACCCGGATAGAAATAGTCATCCATGTGAACACCGTCAACGTCATAATATCTTACGATTTCTGCGGCACCGTTGATGATAAGGTTTCTTACCTCTTCATAGTAAACGTTAAGGTAATATGCTTCTTTGTCAGCGTATTTGCCTACAAAGAGATATCTCTTGCATTCGGGATCTCTCATCCATCTTGCCATTGGATAAGCTTCGTCAAGCTTTTCAGCGTTTTCCAAGGTCATACCTCTCATAGGGTTTATCCATGCCTGAAAGCTTAAATCTCGTGCATGAGCTTCTTCTATGAATATTTTCATAGGGTCATATTCTGCAAATTTTCCATAAGAGCCATTTATAAAATGGGACCAGGGATAATATTGTGACGGATAAAAGCTGTCTGCATTAGGACGCATCTGAACAATTACTGTGTTGAATCCTAACGCTTTAACGTTGTCAAGAGCTGTGGCTAAAAGCTCTCTGTAGCTTCTTTCATCTCTTTGGTTTCCGCTTTCAGAATAAACTCTGTTAAAATCGAACTGTGATATCCATATTCCTTTCATTTTATCGTAATTAAGGGGCTTGTAGTTGCTGTTTGCACCCTTTTCAAGAACTTTTCTTCCTGCTAAAAGCTTGTCCTTTTTTGAAAGTGCTTCATAAGTGTTTTTCATCTTTTATCCTCCGTTGGTGTCACATATTATGATTTTGTTTTAATTTTAATGTATATGGTAAATGCTATTCCAAAAGGTAATGCAGCTACAGCTAAAAGCTTTCTTGGAGATTCTTTAACTGCTCTGAAAACGTTTCCCGCCATCAAACAGCTTGAAACAAGGTGAATAGAATGTCTGAATCTGAATTTCAAAGATGTGTTGGGGAAGCTTAAATATTGTTTTCTTATTTCAGCAAAGCTGTTTGGACTGTTTATATATTGCTTTAAAATGGAATCGCTCATTCCGCCTTGCTGATATTCAACAAATTTAAGGTTTTCGTTGAGAACTAAAAAATCATATTTTTCGCTGATTTGCAAATGCATATAGTGGGGATTAAAATTCTTTTCCCCCTCAAAAATCTTCATTGGAGCAAACTTTTTGTAAAGCTCCGTTCTTACAACATTTGTTCTGTCACCGTTTACAATGTGATATTTTCCTGTCATTAAATCAATAAGGTTTATGCTTTTCTGTTCTGGAAGCTTATCTCCGATTACTTTTCCATCCATGGAGAAATCAAGCCCTACTATTCCCGCATATTTCTCCGACCCATTTGCTTCCCAAAAAGAGAGTATCTTTTCCACAGCATCGTTTGGCATATAGTCATCGGAATCAACACAAACACAAAGGGGCGTTTCTATATGGGCAATGGCTTCGTTGTAAGCGGTATGAAGTCCACCGTTTTCTTTGTAATAATATTTTATCTCAAAATCATTTTTTTCTTTGAGCCAAACGTCAACCAAATCCTTTGTTCCGTCTTTTGACCCGTCATCAATTATCATCCATATAAAATCATGATTTGTCTGACTTTTCATACCTTCATAACAACGAGGAAGACAGTCTGCTCTGTTATAAGCAGGAGTAAAAACTGTAAGCTGTACCATTAATGAGCCCTCACTGATTTTTTTATTCTGTATCCTATTTTTGTAACTCTGCAAAGATTAGAATATCCTAAAATTTTCGACCCGTAATACAAAATCTTCAGCTTTTTATTCGTTCCGTAATATTTAAGGATATAAGAATATTTTTTCATCTTTTTAATAAGCTCTTTTTGTGGATTTTTTGCCGCGGATTGAATAATGAAAAAAGTAGCAAACTGAAATGCGGTATATTTCAATAATGCATCTTTTTCCTCTTCCTTGGCAGAATTGCACATTTCTATACATCGGCTTATGTGGTTGTATAAATCCAGACAGCTTTTATCACCGATAGTGTGGGCGATAGAACCTTTTCTTTGACGGTAACAATAAAAAGATATATCCAGATAATCAAAAGAAGATGCTTTTTTCAAAAGCGTAGCACACCATTCTATATCCTCGGAATAAACGCCTTTTTCAAACATCAGCTCATCACATAATAGTGATGTTTTAATAAGCTTGTTCCAAGGCGACGCGATGAACAGATTCCTTTGAAACAAAAATTCCAATTGTTCTTTTTTGCCTTTTAATTCAAGGGGCATGGAATTTGATTCCTTTGTGCCTGATGAGAAAACCTTCTCATCTTCATTGAATTTTTTATAAGCAAAGTTTAAAACGTCGGGAGAGGTTAATTGTGCTCTATTGACTAATTTGGAAACAGCCGATTTATCGTCCCAAAAGTCATCACTGTCCAAAAACAAAAGGTAATCGCCGGAGCATTTATTTATTCCAAAGTTTCTTGCGTCAGATGACCCACCGTTTTCCTTATGAATAACC
>JAZRPU010000171.1:0-3327 GCA_045649365.1 Eubacteriales bacterium
TAGGGGCTCATCCTGAAGGAAACTACTATTGCTTCAGAGTATGGGCACCATCCGCAGACGGTGTTTGTCTTGTAGGTGATTTTTGCAATTGGGATAATGGCATTCCAATGACTTGCGCAGACGGTATATGGAGCATAGGTCTTGATAAGGATACTGTAAAAACAGGAATGAAATATAAGTTTCTCATTTGGCGCGGTGGCAGAAAGATTTACAAGTCAGACCCTTATGCTTTTTATTCTGAAATGGCACATCCCGGGGCTTCTATTATTTTTGACGTTCTCGATAAAAACGTTTTTAAATGGGATGATGCTGACTACTTGAAGGGTAGAAAAAAGCTTTCTAAAGCGTTGAAAGAATATAAATCTCCCAAAATTCCAATGAACATATACGAAGTTCATCTTGGCTCTTGGAAACGGAGAGAAGATGGAACGTATTTGAGCTATAGAGAAATTGCTGATGAGCTTGTTCCCTATGTTAAATCCATGGGTTATACTCACGTTGAGTTATTGCCTGTTGCGGAGCATCCTTTTGATGGCTCGTGGGGATATCAAGTGTGTGGATATTATGCACCCACGTGCCGTTTTGGTACGCCTGCCGACTTTATGTATCTTGTGAATCAGCTTCACGTTGCGGGAATAGGTGTTATTCTTGATTGGGTACCAGCTCATTTCCCTAAAGATGAATATGGACTTTGTGAGTTCGACGGAAGCTGTCTTTATGAATATCAGAGCGAATATAGAAAAGAACATAAGGGCTGGGGAACAAGAGCTTTTGACGTCGGCAGAACTGAAGTTCAATCATTTTTAGTATCAAACGCTTTGTATTGGCTTAAAGAATATCATATTGATGGACTCAGAGTTGATGCTGTTTCTGCAATGCTTTATCTTGATTATTGCAGAGAGCCTGGACAATGGGAGCCTAATTCTTATGGCGGGAATCATTCACTTGAGTCTATCGCATTTTTTAAAAAACTAAATGGGGTTATTCGTTCAGAAGTTCCCGATGCTTTTGTAATCGCAGAAGAATCCACTTCATTCCCCGGACTTACCTCAAAAGACGGTTTGGGCTTTTCAATGAAATGGAATATGGGTTGGATGAACGATACCTTGAAATATGTGAAAACAGATAGCGTATTTAAAAAATACGATCATCATAAAATGACGTTCTCTTTGATGTATGCTTTTTCTGAAAATTATGTTTTGCCAATTTCTCATGATGAAGTGGTTCATGGAAAAGGCTCGTTAGTCAATAAGATGTTTGGAGATTATTGGCAGAAATTTGCATGTGCAAGAACGTATCTTTCATATATGTATTCTCATCCAGGCAAAAAGCTTACTTTCATGGGATGCGAATATGCTCCTTTCAGAGAGTGGGATTACAATAGCTCTCTTGAATGGTTTATGCTGAATTATGATATGCATAGAAAATATCAGAATTTTATGAGAGAATTGAATTTCTTCTATCTCGAGCATAAAGAATTCTGGGAAATTGAAGACTCGTTTGATGGCTTTGATTGGATATCCGCTGATGATTGCGATGCTAATATTTATGCATATTCCAGAAAAGATTCTAAAGGAAACAGTATACACGTTATTTTGAATTTTTCACCCAATCCCAATTATGGTTATGTTATTCCTGTTGAAGAAGATGGCGAATATAACATTTTGTTTAACAGTGATGATGACAAATTTGGTGGTTCGGGAGTTTTGAAAAACAGAGATATCTGGGCAGAAAACAAATGCATCAGAATAGATGTTCCACCATTGAGTGGTATATACATCGCCAAAAAAAGAAAAATAATTGCTGATATATAGAAGAGGGGTTGATAACATGGCAAAAAAGAAAGAATGCGTAGCAATGCTTCTTGCAGGTGGTCAAGGAAGCAGATTATATTTGTTGACAAGACAACAAGCTAAACCTGCAGTTCCCTTTGGAAGTAAGTACAGAATAATCGATTTTCCCCTTTCTAACTGCATAAATTCGGGAATAGATACAGTTGGTGTACTTACACAGTATCAGCCTTTGGCTCTTAATGACTATATTGGAAATGGTCAAGCGTGGGATATGGACCGCGTATTCGGTGGCGTTACTTTGCTTCCTCCTTATCAGGGAATGCAAAAGGCAGATTGGTACAAAGGAACAGCCAACGCTATTTATCAGAACATTAATTTTATTAAAAGATATGACCCGGAATATGTAGTTGTTCTTTCGGGTGACCATATTTATAAAATGAATTATAGCGAAATGGTCAGCTTTCACAAAAAGAAAAATGCAGACTGTACAATTGCTGTTATCGATGTTCCTATAGAAGAAGCATCAAGATTTGGAATAATGACTACAGATGAAAATATGTGCATAACGAAATTTGAGGAAAAGCCCAAGAACCCTCAAAGTACAAAAGCTTCAATGGGTGTGTATGTATTTTCTGCTGATAAGCTTTATAAATATCTTGAAGAAGATGAAAAAGACCCTAACAGCGAAAACGACTTTGGAAAAAATATTATTCCGTCAATGCTTGGCGGGGGAGAACGTCTGTTTGCATATCGATTTGATGGCTATTGGAAAGACGTTGGAACTATAAAGAGCCTTTGGGAATCCAACATGGATCTTCTCGGTAAATCTCCTGTTCTTGATCTTCACGACAGAAATAGCCGTATTTTCTCAAAGACTGCTCCAAGGTCACCACAATACGTTGCTGCAAACAGTACCCAAATTAACAGTATGGTAGCGGGAGATAGCGAAATATACGGTACTATAATCAATTCCGTTATTTCTCCAGGCGTAATAATTGAAAGCGGTGCTGTAGTAACCGATTCTGTAATTATGAGTGACGTAGTTATTTCTTCGGGTGCAAAAGTTGACTATTCTGTTATCGATAGTGATTGCACGATAGCTGCAAATGCAGTAGTTGGCGAGCCGATGAAGAACGGAAAAGAAATAACTTTGGTAGGCAGCGGTGTTTCTGTTCCAAGAGGAGCGGTAATCCCCGCAGGAGCATACGTTGATCAAGAATATATAGAAAAAAACGTTGAATAGTATATAAAATTATCTTGCTTGAAAGGAGTTCAGTGCGAAAGCATTTGTGAACGAGATGTCTGTTGTTGGAATTATTTTTTCAAATATACATGATAAAAATATCCCTGAGCTTACAAGAAGCAGAACGATGGCAAGTATTCCCTTTGGCGGAAGATACAGATTGATAGACTTTCCTTTATCAAATATGGTCAACTCGGGAATTACGAATATTGGAGTTATAGCACATAGTAACTATCGTTCTTTGATGGACCATATTGGAACAGGTAAAGATTGGGACCTTGCAAGACGTAG
>JAZRPU010000172.1:0-13428 GCA_045649365.1 Eubacteriales bacterium
GAAAAAGCAGCAAAAAAAGCTAAAAAAGAAGAAGCAAAAGAAGACTAATTCGCTTTATAATAGCCCAGCTTCCAAAAGGGAGTTGGGCTTTTTTCTATAAATCTTTTAGTATAAGATAATCTGATGCTTCAGAGAAATAAAAAGCGGGTTTATATTTATAATTCAGAAAAATAAAAAAGCGAGTTTATATTCTGCAAATCTAAAAAGTTATTTTCTACATTTTAAAGCCCATAAAAACTCTTAATTTTTGAATTTGAAAAAAATTTATTTTTATATGTAAGATTCAGGTAATTTTTTCGTATATAATAGTGAATCGATTAATCGAGATTATTTTAAAAAAGGAGGTGTCATAATGAGTGATGCCAAAATGTTAGAGCTGTTACACAAAGACCCGAACAAAGGAATTAAAACGTTAATTGATAAATATGCGGGATTAATTTATGTCACCGTGAAACACGTTTTGGCAGATTATGAACACATTTCATCTGACGTGGAAGATATTTCTTCAGATACGTTCAGCGAATTTTATTTGAATCTTCAAAGCTATGACGCGGAAAAATCAAGCTTGAAAAATTATTTGTGCCGTATTGCAAAAAATAAAGCGATTGATTTTGTGAGAAAAAAGGAGCTTCAGGGAATAACGGTAAATATTGATGATGAAGATTTCGTTATTCAGATTCCCGATAAAACAAACGTGGAAAGCTCTGTTTTGAGAAAGGAGCTTTTGCAAGAGGTTTTTGATGCAATAGACTCTTTGGGAGAGCCTGATTCAAGCATAATTTTCAGAAAATATTATTTGGGCGAGTCATCTGAAAAAATTGCCTTAAGACTTAATATGACGGTATCCGCGGTAAACACGCGAACACATCGTGCTTTGAAAAAATTAAGAGGTTTGTTAGGAGGTAAAAGTGATGAAAAATAATGATTTTAATAGAAAAGTTAAATTGAAAGACGTGCTTGACAACGCTTCTCCCGACCAGATAGAAAGCTTTATAGAAAAAAATAAAAATTCCGGCGTTTCTGACGAGATTGTGGAAAATATAAAAGCAAAGGTCCTTGAAAAAACAGGAATAGAGAATAAAAATTCTGAAAATGATGCTTTTAAACCTACCGATAAAAAGACAAGAAAAATGAATTTCAATCGGTGGGGCGCATTGGCGGCGTGTGTTCTTCTTGCCGTCGCTGTTGCTCTCGGCGTAAAGTATATAAACTTTGGAAATAATCCACCCATTGTAAGCGGAGAAGCCTCTGACGATAAATCAGCAGAGGGGGAAAACAGTCTTGCAAGCGGAGAAAGTGCTGAAAGCGCTTCCACCGAGTCTGAAAACACTTCTACAGAGGATAGCTTTGAAATTAAAGGTATTAATTGGGCGAAAGACTCCAGCGGAACAGAAAGAGAAGATGCTTTAAATTTAGTTAAAGATATACTCTGGGAAAACGATAAAACTGAATATGGGTGGGCAACAGTTTCTTTGGAGAAGCTGACTCCTTTAGGAGCTTATGACCGAGAAAATAAAACTCCATTATATATAAGCGTTGCAGAAATTAAAATTATAACTCTTTATAATTCTGACGATATTTCCTTTCCCGTGAAAGAAGGCGATACTATTCAAATTTTTGTGGATTGGATTGTAGAAAACGATATGGTTTATTTGTCCTATTATGATGAGCTTGAAAATAATGAAAAAGGGATATACTGTCTTCCTATGACTGAAATCGGAGAAAAATACGTGCTTTCATTTATAGAGATAGAAAACAAAGAGGTTTTAGAGATATTAGAAAATAACTATCCCGAGGTTAATATAAATATTGGCTCTTTCACCTCTTATCCCATGTTTTCAACGGATTTTTCTGAAATTAAAGGATTGAACGAATATAAAATAACGTCTACATGGCCTTTTATATATGCAACAGCTTATGAGTGGTACATGAAAGACAGCGTGTCAAAAGATGCTAATGAAAATAGATTATATGAGTTCTTTGATTGCGATTTAATTGTTCCTGAAAATCCAATGAAAAAAAGTTAATACAATAAATGGAATAATTAAAGCCTTGCGGTGAAAAAACTGCAAGGCTTTTTTGGGGATTGACAAGAAAAAATAAAAATATAAAATAAAAGTGTAATAAAATGGAAAAACAAACGAATTATATAGTGAAAGGAGGCAAAGGCATGAATGATATAATCTTGTTAAAGCTACTGAAAGAATCTCCCAACGAGGGAATAGAAGAGTTGATGAAGAGATATACGGGGCTTATATATTCCATTGTGAAAAACAGAATATCAGAGGTTTGTGTTTCAACAGATATTGAGGATTGTGTAGCAGACGTGTTCAGCGAGTTTTATCTTGGGATAGATAATTATGACCCAGCACGTTCAGACATAAAATCATATTTATGCTCTATTGCCAATAACAAAGCGACGGACATATTCAGAAAATATAAAAATCGTTTGTGGCAAATTTCCATTGATGATGAATCATGCATACAGCTTTCTGACGGTGAAACTATAGAAAATGGAATTGTGAATAGAGAAACGAGGAAAGAAATAATAGAAAGCATATTAGCTATGGAGGAGCCCGACAGAAGCATTTTGATACGAAAATATTATTTTGGAGAAACAGCTAAACAAATTGGAGAAGCACTTGGGATAACCGAACAAAACGTTAATACCCGCGCTCACAGAGCAATAAAGCGCATAAAAGATTTTCTGGGAGGTGAAAGAAAATGAAAAAAGATATAAAAGATGTTTTTTACGAATTGTCTTTATCCGAGATAGAAAAGATTTTAAATTGTGTAGAAGCACCTTCTGTGGCAAATAAAGATTCCTTGGAAAACATAAAGAAAATGACAAAAAAGAAATGTGGATTGCTTCAAAAAAGGAAAATACCTATCAAACGTGTTTTTGCATTGGCGGCGTGTGTTCTTCTTGCGGTAGCAGTTGCTCTCGGCGTAAAATATATAAACTTTGGAAATAATCCACCCATTGTAAGCGGAGAAGCCTCTGACGATAAATCGGCAGAGGGGGAAAACAGTTTTGTGAGCGAAGAAAGCACCGCAAGCACTTCCACCGAATCCGAAAACACTTCTACAGAGGATAACTTTGAAATCAAAGGTATTAATTGGCGTTCTCAATATGACCAACATGGAAACGTAATTCAGTATGACGGTGTAAAGGAAGTGTTGGATAAGAAAAACAGCATTGACAGAGCATGGGCATCAGTTACCTTGAACAATCTCACACCTATAGGTTCTTTTGAAAGAGAATGGTATGTTTTAAATGGAACTTATGAAAAAGCGCCGAACTTGAATTTGAGCTTGGCTGAAATTACCATCAATAAAATTTACCACGAAGGAGATATAAAAGGTAAAATAAAAGAGGGCGATACAATAAAAATAATTGTAACGTGGATTGTGGAAGATGATAAAGTTCAGATGACTTACTCCACGTTTGCGGATGAAAAAGAAATGAATACGTTGAATTTTCCTATGACGGAAATAGGAGAAAATTATGTTATTGGCTTAAACGAAATAAAAAATGACCAAATGAATGAAATTATTAAGGAAAATGCGCCGGAGCACGTTGGATTATTGGCATCTAATTTTACTTATCCCATTTTTGCCAAGGATTTCACTACGATAAAAAATTTGAGCGAATTTAATTATGTTCTTGCTTGTCCGCAAATATACGTTGCCATTTATGACAGATACATGAAAGGAAACGTGTCTGAAGATTCCGAGGAAACAAGGTTTTATAATTGCTTTAAAGACAAGGTCTATAGTGTTTTCGGACCAACTCCTGAAAAACCGAGGGAAAAAAGTTAATACAATAAATAGAATAATAAAAGCCTTGCGGTGAAAAAACTGCAAGGCTTTTTTGGGGATTGACAAGAAAAAATAAAAATATAAAATAAAAAGTGTAAGATTTTTGTTTTTTAATTGAAATAGATAATGAAAGGATAAAAAAGGGGGGGAGCAGGCATGGATGATATAAAATTATTGAATCTTATAAAAACTGACCCGAGCAATGGTATAAAGCAGTTAATGAATCAATATTCCGGACTGATATATAGCATTGTGAAAAACAGAATATCTGACGTCTGTATTTCTTCAGATATAGAGGACTGTGTGGAGGAAGTTTTTTGCGAGTTTTACATGGGGGTTGAAAAATATGACTATAGAATATCAAGCATAAAATCATATTTATGCACTATAGCAAACTACAGAGCTACCAATGTTTACAAAGCACGAAAAAGAAATTTGGCAGATATTTCTCTTGATGATGAAAACGTTTGGATTGAAATAAAAGAGGAAAAAAGCGTTGAGCACTACATTTTATCCAACGAACAGCGAAAAGAGATATTGAAAGAAATAAAAGCTCTTGGCGAGCCTGATTCTACAATAATATTTCTAAAATTCTATATTGGGGAAACATCAAAACAAATATCAAAGCGATTAGGTCTTACGGTTTCCAACGTGGATACGAGAACACATAGAGCTTTAAAAAAGCTAAAAGAGAAGTTGGGAGGGGAGAAAAAATGAAAAAGAACATAAAAGACGTGTTTTTTGAATCAAATGCCAACGAGCTGGAAGATTTTTTGAAAGCTGTAAATGAAGGTGAAATTGAAGAAAAAACAAAAGACGTTTTGATAAAAAGAGTCCTTAAAAAAACAGGAATAGAGAATAAAAATTCTGAAAATGATGCTTTTAAACCTACCGATGAAAAGAAAAGAAAAATGAATTTCAATCGGTGGGGCGCATTGGCGGCGTGTGTTCTTGTTGCTGTCGCGGTTGCTCTCGGCGTAAAATATATAAACTTTGGAAATAATCCACCCATTGTAAGCGGAGAAGCCTCTGACGATAAATCAGCAGAGGGGGAAAACAGTTTTGAAAGCGTAGAAAGTACTGAAAGCGCTTCCACCGAGTCTGAAAACACTTCTACAGAGGATAATTTTGAAATTAAAGGTATTAACTGGGCGAATGAATGGGATGATACTGCGGGCAGATACGCTTATTATAACGCGGTGGTAAACATTTTGGATAACCCGAAAACTGTTAATTCTGAACCGGCTTGGGCAACGGTTATTCTTGAAAAATTAACTACCCTTGGTACGCTTAAAAGAGAAAGCTCTCCTGATTTGCATTTGAGTGTTGCTGAAATAAGGATATTGGACTTTCATTATTTTGGAAAAGATTTGAAAGACATAGCAGAAAAAGGAGATATAATAAAAATAATAGTTCCGTATATTATTGACGGTGAGAAAATAATAATGTCGTATGGAAACAGCGAGGATTTAAAAGAAAAAACAACCTACATTTTTCCAATGACGGAGGTTGGAAAAAAATACGTAATTTCGTTTTATCAATTGGGACATGAAAAAACAATAAAGCTTATAGAAGAAAATTATCCCGAAACATCTGACGTAAAATTAAATTTGCTGACGTCTTATTCTTTGTTTGATATGGATATATCAAATTTTAAGAATATGGGCGACTTCAATTTTAAACTTGCATGGGCTCAAATGTACGTTGCCATTTACGACAGATACATGAAAGGAAACGTGTCTGAAGATTCCGAGGAAACAAGGTTTTATAATTGTTTTAAAGATAAGGTCTATAGTGTTTTCGGACCAACTCCTGAAAAATCGAGGGAAAAATCGTTCGAATAAGAAAATAAATAATACGTTTGTTTGATCAAGTAAATAAAAATCCCGTGGCTTTGCAATAACGTTTAATAACGCTTGCATTCAGCCACGGGATTAATTATTCGATTAAGTTTTTATTTGTGTAAATTATAGTTTCCGAAAAAGTGAGCTTTTATTCTCGTGTAGTCCGTTGCATCGATAACGGAGTTTTGGTCAATATCCGCCGCAGACTTTTCCACGGAAGTTAAGGTGGAAGAGTTCATAAATGTAGCTTTGACTTTTAAATAGTCTGTAGCATCAACAACGCCTGTTCCGTCAACGTCACCAAGTATAATTATTGTTGCAACGTCAACAACTGCATTGTTTTCATAAAGAGCAATTTGACAGCCTGTTCCAACAATGGCATTATTGCTTAAAGTGTTACCGTTTTTGTTTGTAACTTTCAAATTAGTATTAGAAAAGTTTCTCATCAAAGTGGCTACTGTAACAGATTCAGCAACTTTTTTGAGCATTTTATTGGAAAGTGAATAGCCGGAAGAGGAAACAAGTGTGAGCTTCCCGGCGGAAGGGTCTTTTACTATAACGCTGTCAGGATTTAATACCGTAACGTTACCGCCTTTGTCGAAAGCGTAAATATGGGTTATATATACTCCCGTTTCGTAATTGTGGTCTGATGCTTTTACAACGTACGTGTAAGTATTGCCACTCTTTGTTCCGAGTTGTGTGTTTAAAAAGTTTGCCGCTAAATCGTCTTGATTGTTTTTCTCTGTCCAAGTGGGGAAGGAAACTTTTTCAACGCCCCAGTTATCTGTTACTGTGCATTTTACAGTATATCCATTTTTCGTTATGTTTGTAAAGGCAAGGTTGGAAACAACGGGATTTATTAAGTCGGCTCCTACTTCTCCGCCCTTGATTCCGTGACCCGAAAAGTGTTTTGCCGCCATAGTCAAATCACCTGGCCAAACCTCTCCAACGTCAGGGCGAGCCCAAAGATAATAATTAACGTCAAAGGTTTTACTTGCTCTGCGACCTTCTGCCATTCCGTGTTCAACGTAGTGGAGCAAGAAATTTTCCTTGTAAACATCTACAACGTCAGGGTGGTTTTCACAGTAGTATGCACCGTCGAAAACTTGTGAAAATTTCTTCTTTTCTTTGTATCCTTCTTTTACGAAATAATCATAAGCCGCTGCATAGTTCGTTCCGAATTTTGCTTTTATATCAGCGTTATTTTCAACGTAGTATTTAAGGTCAAGAACAACGCTTGATGCTCTTCCTTCTTTAATACCGTGGTTTCTCCAATGGTTATAAAGCTGTTCGTCTGTCATATCCTTAAGGTCATCATGTCTGTCACGATATACCATACTGTCAAAAGCTGCTTGTTCAACCCAATATGATTCACCGTATCCGTTAAAACCATATTTCTTTACAAGAGATGGGTAATCTTTATAACAAACGTCTGCATCGTAAGATCCTTTGCCGTTAACGTATGTGGTAAAGCTGTATTGATGCATTCCGTAAACGCTTGCATATCTGTCTTTATAAATGTTATATTCTCCGCTTGTGATACCTGTATTTGCCGCGTCGGAATAAACGTGTGCTACCCAGCCTTCGTATGTATCACGGATTCCCGATGTGGTAACCCAGCTTTCTGAAAGCTTCCATGAATAACTGTAAATACCTGCAAGATAACCGTTGTCTTTTAAAACGTCTAAAAATCCACGGCAAATTTGAGCTGAACGCGTTCCGCTTAATTCCATTTGAGTAGGGTCTTCAAAGTCAAAATAAATAGGATATTCAAAAACCTTTCCTTTTATCCATTCAAGAACGTTTCTCGCTTCTTGTTGTGCTTCTGCTGCGGTTAATGCATAGGAATAAAAATAACATCCAACGTCTAATCCTGCCGCTTTTGCATTTGTGTAGTATTCTTCAAAGCAAGTATCTTTTCCTTTTGTAGTTCCGCAACGAAGAATTACGTAATCATATCCCGCATTGGCGAAATTTTTGAAATCAAGACCAGGGTCCTGCCATGCTGAAACGTCTAACCCGTGGGCGCGGATATATCCATCACCGCCCATTCCCGAGGGATACCCGCGGTCATATCCCGTAGCGGCTTTTGCCGACTGGGCAGTTGACGGAATAGTAATAAGAACTGTTATAGCACATAATATTAATGCTAAAGCTCTTTTGAGTGATAATAAATTTTTCAATAGCTTCATAAAAACTCCTTGGACTGTTTTGTCTTTCAATATAGCCTTTGTTCTTCGACAGTATAAGTTTATCATATATATCTTTAAAAATCAATATTTATTTTGTAAATATAACTAATGAAACAGCTTTCCTTCAAAAATATTTGTTTGAATTGCACAAGAATGGCTGCCGGTAGAGTTTGCTTTAAGAAAAATAATCTGTTTAAAGTAACTATAAAAAGAAAAACTGTTTCAAAAGCAAAACGAATTGCAGTTAAAACAGCTTTTTTGTAATATAGCAGATGTTTTATAATAAATATATTTCTTGATTACTTTGTCTTTTCATTATGAAGTTGAGATAAAACTTTAGTTATTGTATTTCCTATTTCTTTTGGGGTGCATTTTGAATAGTGGTCTAAAATATAGTTTTGGTCCACTACTTTGCCTTTGGATTTTACACAAAATTCAACAAACTCCGAAGTAACGGCTTCTATGTCTTTTTGGTTATCTTTTTCGTTTAAGTTCAAACATAATGGATAAGACTTTGTATAATACAAGGTAGGACATTCTACTAACTTGTAAAAATTAACAATAGGCTTTCCAGTATTAATGTAATCAAGTGTTTTGGAAGGCATGTGGACGGGGATGGCGTTCCCAATATTAATAAGTATATCAGAATCAGCGATTAGTTGCTGGAGTTCGTCTTGTTCCAATTGAGGTAGCAACTCGATTTCCGCATTAGTTTTTATATCAAATTCCTCAATGAGTTGTGGAGCATCTACCCCAACAAAAATAACCTTGAATCTTGAATCCAAACGAGAAACAATTTTTAAAAAGTATTCTGGAGAGCGTATTTTTGAATCCAGATACAATCTTCCGCTAAATGTTAAAATAATTTTTTCATCATTATCCCTTGTTGACTGTTTATTAAACCCCGTTATCAGAGGAAAAGAAACATCTACAAATCTATTTACATAAGGAGAATATCCTCTTCTTTCCATTGCTTCATGGATAAATGTGGTTGTAAATACAACATCATATCTTTTTAACATGTTCAAGAAATGCTTGGATTCAATGCTGACATCTTTCCCTTCTCTCCAAGTAGGGTGAGGAGGGTCCATCAAAAAAAGAGCTTTTATTGCTTTTTTTCTTATGAAAGAAGCCGATAATGAAGAATAGGTTAATTCATGTGTTGCTAAAATAATGTCGCGTTTTTTTGTTTGGTTAGAAAGCTTCAAATAGTTTTTTATTGCTAAAAGAAACGTTGTGTGCAAATGTTTGGGTAACAGCGGTTTTGATAAAGCAAGAATGAGTCTATCTATAAGTTTATGGTTTTTTGCGAAATATATAGGTATTCCATTCAGTTCCGTTGGCGTTGGCTCTTCTTTATCCAATGGGATTTCCAAATGATTAACATTTAAAGATACGATTTTGGTTTCGAAATCCAAATATGGTGTTATTCGAAGAATTAAATTGCTATTATGATCTCGAAATGGATGCAGAGGATTTAGCGAAAGAACAAGTTTTTTCATATTATCTCCATTAAAAATCTATAAGCATTTATTTTCCTTGTTTTCCGAATATAAAAATCTTTATTTGTTTTAGTTGGGTTCCCCAAAGGACAGTTCTTATAAATCGCTTCTGCCTTCTAAAGCGCGAAGCAACGTTACGCTGTCGGCAAATTCCAAAGAAGCTCCCACGGGAAGTCCGTATGCAAGACGGGTAACCTTAACTCCGAAAGGGGAGAGGAGCATTTTTATATACATAGCGGTAGCTTCACCCTCTGTGCTCGGATTAGTTGCTAAAATAACTTCTTTTACAGACCCGTCGATGCGGGCTAGAAGCTCTTTTATAGCAATATCATCAGGGCCGATGTCGTCAAGGGGAGATATGACTCCGTGGAGAACGTGAAATAATCCTTTATATTCATGCAAAGACTCAATAACTTCTGCGGCTTTGGGGTCTTCTACAACGCAAATAGTAGAGATATCTCTTTTCGTGTCTGCACAAATAGGGCAAATCTCCGTTTCGCTGAGGTTTTGACATTTTTCACACCGCATTATAGATTCCCGAGCTCCGTTTATTGCCTCTATAAGCTCTTTTGCTTGAGGCTCTGTCATATTCAATATATGGTAAGCGATTCTTGAAGCGCTTTTTCTCCCTAATCCGGGGAAAGACGCGATTGCGCCTGCCAAACGTTCAAGGGATGGTGTTAATGAAGCCATAATTTACCTGCCACGAAAATTTGTCCTGCTTTATTTGTTAAAGCCTTTAATTAAAACAAGCCGGGAATGTTAAGAGAGCCTGTAACCTTTTCCATTTCTGCGGCGTTTGTATCTTCAACCTTGCGGATTGCTTCGTTCATTGCGGCAACGAGGATATCCTGAAGTGTTTCTGGGTCTTCGGGATCGATAACGTCGGGAGAAATTGCAATGTCGAGAATTTCTTTAGTTCCCTTAATTTTAACTGTAACCATTCCACCGCCTGCGGAAACTTCATATTCTCTTTCGTCAAGGTCTGCCTGCAATGCTTCTGCATCTTCGCGCATTTTTTGAGCCTGACGGATAACATGATTCATATTTTGAGGGCCACCGCCCATTCCTTGTGGTAATCTTGCTTTCATTTTAAAATGTCCTTTCTCATAATATAGATATATATTTAATCCTTTAAAAAGTCCAGAAGGTCGCTATATGGAATATTGGAAACACCTGATGATTCTTCTTTTTTCTTTGGTGGTGTTTGCTCTTGCTGTTTGACGGGAGATGCTTCGTATGTTTTTTCAGAATAAACTTTTTCACTTTGTGGCTTCTCTGAAAGAGCTTTTTCCAAAGATATTACCTTTGTTTCCAATCTATCCAAACGCTCTGATAGAGAATTATCTATAGAAACCGAATTTGCTTCTGAAGAAACAGGGGTACAAAGCTTGATAACAGCCATTTCAGCCATAAGGCGTTTGTTTATCGCTAAACGGGAAATTCTGCTTTGGGCATTATCCAGAATATCGGCGAATCTGAAAAGCTCGCTTGCAGAAAAGCTTTCTGCCAAGGTTTTTAGTCTGCTTTCGCCCTCTTGAGAATAAACGAAACGTTCGTTGAGAGAGCCTGAAGTTCCCAACTTTGTTACTATCATATCTCTCACAAGGTAGGAGAGATCTTCCAAAAACGTTACTATATCAACAGCGGAGGCATTTACTGAATCTATAATTCCAATACATTCCGCCACGTCGTTTTTCTTTAAAGCTTCAAAAAGGGAAAGACTTGTTTCGTTTTCTGTGATTCCCAAAAGCTCCGTAACCGATTTTTCTGTGATTTCACCGCCTGAATTGGCAGAAACACAGCTTTCTAAAAGACTGAGTCCATCTCTCATGGCTCCGTCTGCAAGGTTTGCAATGAGCTTTGCTGCCTTTTCGGAAAGAGCAACGTTTTCTTCTTTTGCAACGAATAAAAGACGGTCTTTTATTTCGTCAGAAGATATATTTCTAAATTCAAACCGCTGACATCTTGAAAGAATTGTAGGCGGTATTTTATGAAGCTCCGTTGTGGCAAGAATAAAAATTACGTATTCGGGAGGCTCTTCCAAGGTTTTCAGCAATGCGTTGAAAGCACCCGAAGAAAGCATGTGAACCTCGTCTATGATATATACACGTTTTTTTAGATAGGCGGGAGGGTACATTACCTCGTCGCGCAAATCTCTTATGTTATCAACACCGTTATTGCTCGCCGCGTCAATTTCAAGAATATCCGTTGCATTTCCCGATGCAATGGCTTTACAGTTTTCACATTCTCCGCAAGGGTTTCCGTTTATGGGAGAAAGACAGTTAGCCGCCTTTGCAAGAATTTTTGCCGCGGAGGTTTTACCCGTTCCGCGAGTTCCGCAAAAAAGATAAGCATGGGAAATTTTATCCGTTTGGCATTGTCTTTTCAATATATCAATTATATGTGTCTGTCCGCACATTTCGTCAAACGAAGAGGGACGCCACTTTCTGTATAAAGCTTGATACATACGTTCACCCAACCGTAAAATGAAAAAATAAAAGGGTCGGGATTCAAAGCATGACCGCACATCTTCTGTCGAACTGAAACCACGCGCGGAAACCTAACTTCCAACTCCTAACAGGCAACCTCGCAACACATCGAAGACACTGCTTAATGCTGCTTGGTCCCCCACCTGACATGGTTCACAGCTTTCGATCGCGCAAGACCCGTTCCTCAACGTTTTCGGAATAGGCGCAGCCACACAGTCAAGCCCTCGTAGAAGCATATCACCCCTGCTACAGCGGATTGCAGGCAACAAGGCACCGCTAACTCCCCGGTTAGTGCGGCCATGCTTTAAATCTTGACCCTTTGTAAGCAGTATTGTACCATAATTTATTTAAAAATGCAATACTTTTTTTGAAAAATTGGTTTTTGGTATTTTTGCCATAAGAATTTGTCATTTTTACCATAAAAATGCGGAAGTTTTTTCTGCAGTTTGACAATTCTTCCAAAAATATTTGTTTTTTTTGAGATAAAACGCTTGACAAGGCACAATAAAAATGTTATAAATAAATTGTTACTAAAAATAAAACAAACGCAAGGAGAATCTACTCATGTTAGAAGTTGGAATGAAAGCTCCACAGTTTACATTAGAAAACGCATCGGGCGAAAAGGTGTCGCTTTCTGATTATTTGGGAAAAAAAGTAGTTATATATTTTTACTCAAAAGACAACACTTCAGGCTGTACAAAGCAAGCGTTGGCGTTTGAGGAGTTAAAAGCCGATATAGAGTCGAAAAATGCTGTTATAATCGGCATAAGCAAGGATACCCCGTTGAGCCACGAAAAATTTGCTCAAAAGCAAGGCTTGAGCTTTCTGCTTCTTGCAGACCCTGAACATCTGGCTCTTGAGTCTTATGGTGTTTGGCAAGAGAAGAAAATGTGCGGTAAGGTTTCCATGGGAACGGTGAGAAACACCTTTATTATTGATGAAAACGGTTATATTGAAAAAATAATGGAAAAGGTTAAGCCTGAAAAAAATGCTTGTGACGTTTTAGACTATTTGACCGAAAAATAAAGGGGCGCGGATATGAAAAAAAGAATAGTTTTACTTTTGATTTGCTTTTTGCTTTTCATTTTTTCTGTTCCGGTTTATGCAACAGAGGAAAAATCAAAGGTTGTTTTATCATTAGGCGATAGCATTTCGGCAGGATATGGATTGGCTGACTTGGAAGAAACCTTTGTTTATAATATTCTTGAAAAGGGCGATCAGGTTGAAAACTACGCTGTGAACGGAAACACCGCCGAAAACGTTTGGCAACAGCTTCAGAATCCCGAAAACGAAAAATACGTTGACGCGGAAAAAATCAAAAACGCGAATATCGTTACAATCACCTGTGGCGGTAATGACCTTATGGCTGTTTTGTATTCAAAAATAGCAGAAACGTGGAATGCGTTAAATCCCGAAAATAAAATTGAGGTTTCTGAAGTTCTTCTGAAGCTTTCACAAGGGGACTTGGGATTGTTGATGACTGCCGCCAGCCTTTTTGATGCTTCGGGCGAAGCTTATCTTATTACCGACCCCGATTTTGAAACAGAGCTGGAAAAATATACGGAAATGTTGAAAA